>CAYXQG010000144.1:0-5129 GCA_964467405.1 uncultured Acetatifactor sp.
CAATAAGGGAAAGCTCACCTGCGACAAATCCAGTGTTTTCAAGGTTTTGCAGAGAATTTAATAACAAAATATAACAGTTATTAAATTTCTTAAAACAGGTGAAATCTCAATCGGAAGTTACGGAGGTACATAGTAGAATGAAAGTATTGGATATATTTTCCTGGTTACCAGCAAAAGAAATGAGTTTAGAGAAATTAGAACAAATTTTTGAGGAATATTATGCTGGTACTTATAACGGGGAATATACTATTTCACTTGAAACACCATACAATATTGGAAAGGATATTCTTAATTGCAGAACAGAGTTAATTGAAGAAGGAAAAAAGACCGGATACATTTTAAAGGACAATAATATTATTGCTTTAATAGGTTATAGAGATTAGTCAAAAATTCGGTTTTTTATTGGAATACTGGCTAAACCTGCTACTGTGTTAGCTGATAATGGAATTTTAATTTATGCAGTATCGACCTATAACACAGACGATTTACTGATAAAAAAGAAAACTATCAAAAAGCACTGGAAGTTCTTCAGGCTACAGGATATAAGATTGTCGATTAACAACTTCCAAAATGGCGGGTATGATACCCGTCATTTTTATTAGAATGAATGGCGGCGAAAGAACTAAGTATATTTATCGATGAATCCGATGATTTTTTTTAGAGTTTATAGTATAATGTCTGCAGACGCTGCAGTTATGTGGTGACGGCGGCAAATCGAATGAAAAAGAAAGCGGGGTAAGGGTTTTGTGAATGAGATAGAATATATGGATTATATGTTGGAAAAAACCATGGAGCTGTTAAATATTGACAGTCCCACAGGATACACAGGACAGGCGGCGGAGTATTTGTGTCAGGAGTATCGCAAATTGGGATATGAGCCTGTTGTTACGGTAAAGGGCGGTGTTTTAGTGGATCTGGGCGGTAAGGACGCGAAGGATGCGTTGCTTATGGAGGCGCATACGGATACGCTGGGCGGTATGGTGGCGCAGATCAAGGGCAACGGACGTTTGAGACTGACTTCCCTGGGCGGCCTTAATCCTAATAATATTGAGGCAGAAAACTGTCATGTGATCACGAGAGGGGGAAAGCGCTATGAGGGTACCTTCCAGATCGAAAATGCATCCGTTCATGTAAATAATGATTATGACGGCGCCAAAAGAGGCTTTGCTGGTATGGAAGTGGTGTTGGATGAGGACGTTGCTTCTAAGGAGGATACGGAGAAGCTTGGCATTATGGTTGGCGATATTGTGGCCTTCGAGCCCCGTGCGCGCATTACAGAGTCCGGTTATATCAAGAGCCGTTTCTTGGATGATAAGCTGAGTGTGGGTATTTTGCTTGGTTATGCAAAGTGGCTGAAGGAGGAGGGTATAGAGCCTGACAGAAGAGTTTATCAGCACATTACGGTATATGAGGAAGTAGGACACGGTGCCTGTGCAACAGTACCGGAGGGTGTTACAGAAATTTTGTCCGTAGACATGGGCTGTGTGGGAGAGGGATTAAGCTGCACGGAGAAGCAGGTGTCCATTTGTGCAAAGGACAGCAGGGGACCATACAATTATCAGGTGGTAGGCAATCTGATCGCGGCAGCTAAGAAGGCCGGTGTGGATTATGCAGTGGATGTATATCCCTACTATGGCTCGGATGCAGATGCAGCACTGGGTGCAGGTCATGATGTGAAGCATGGGCTTATCGGCGCTGGTGTATATGCATCCCATGGTTATGAACGCAGCCACAAGGACGGCATGAAAAATACATTTGAGCTTTTAAAGGCTTATACGGTTTAGGAATATACCACCGGAAGGATGGTATTGCAGCCTGCAGGGAGCAAAATGCAGGCAAAATGGATTTCGACAGCATGGAGTAAGGAGACATTCAGAATGAAGAAAGGACAGATTCGGCGGAAAACATTTTTGGCCGCCTGCCTGCTTGGTGCCGTAGTTTGTCTGGGTGGCTGCGGGGATGATGTGGATGCATTTATCCCGGCGGCAGGAGAGGCTTTGACAGGACAGGATACCGGTACAGAGAAGGCAGAGGAGCTTCCCGAAAAGAAGGACGAGGCCGGAGGGCAGGATGAGGCCGGAGGGCAGGGAGCAGATATGCCTGTTTCGGAACCCACACCTGAATCCACACCTGAGCCGGTGACGATTACCATATCTGCAGCCGGGGATTGTTCCCTGGGTAATCATCATGAGCAGGATTATTATGGTTCTTTTGTACAGGCATATGATAAGGCTGAGGATGAGGGATATTTTTTCAGGAATGTGAAAGAGATCTTTGAGGCAGATGATTTTACGATTGTGAATCTGGAGGGAGTTCTGACAACCTTAGAGGAACGGCAGGAGGGAAGGACCTATAATATAAAGGGGGATCCTTCCTATGTAGGAATTTTGACGGCCGCTGATGTGGAGGCAGTCAGCATGGGCAATAATCACAGGCTGGATTATGGAGTGGCAGGCACGAAGGATACTGTGGCTGCGCTGGAAGGGGCAGGAATTGCCTATGCCTATGATGACATTGTCAGTGTAACAGAGCATAAGGGTATCCGCATCGGCTTTTTGTCCGTAAACGAAGTGGCCTGGGGGTTTGGAACGGAGAGGCTGATAAGAGAAGGTATGGAAAAGCTGCAGGAGCAGGAGGCTGATCTGATCATTGCCTGCTGCCACTGGGGAACGGAAAAGGATTATCATCCGGAGGAATATCAGCTTGAGCTGGGGCATCTGTGCATCGATCTGGGAGCAGATCTGGTGCTGGGTCATCATCCCCATGTATTGCAGGGCATTGAGGAATATCAGGGCAGGTATATTGTGCATAGTCTGGCCAATTTCTGCTTTGGCGCAAATCGCAATCCTGCGGACAAGGATACCATGATCTATCAGCAAACCTTTACCTTTGTAAACGGCATCAAGACGGATGCGGCAGAGGCGAAGGTCATTCCCTGCAGTGTCAGCTCCGTAACGGAAAGAAACAATTTCCAGCCCACACCCCTGGAGGGAGAAGAAAGGGAAAGAGTGATCAAAAAGCTGAATACCTACAGTGAGGAGTTTGGTATTTATATTACAGAAGCAGGAGAGGTAAAGAGCAAGGAGGAAGAGTAGTGGATCAGAAGAAATGGGAAGCATTGGGAGTAGAAACCTCTTTTTTGGGGTATGGCTGCAGACAGTTTCCGCTTAAGGAGGACGGCTCCGTTGATGAGGAAAAGTCGGAAGCACTGGTAGATACAGCAATTGCAGGCGGAGTCAATTATTTTGACAACGGATATCTGTACAATAAGGGACAAAGTGAGATCGTTCTGGGAAAGGCATTGAAAAAGTATGACAGGGACTCTTACTATCTGGCTACTAAGCTGCCGGTCTGGGTGGTAAATGCACCGGAGGATGCTGAGAGGATCTTTGAAGAGCAGCTGAAACGTTTGCAGACGGATCATATTGATTTTTATCTGCTGCATTCCATGAACCGTTCCAATTGGGATAAGGTAAAGGAGCTTAATATACTGCAATTTTTGGAGCAGAAGAAGGCAGAGGGTAAGATCCGTTATATTGGTTTCTCCTTCCATGATTGCTATGATATGTTCAAGGAAGTGCTGGAGGGATATGACTGGGATTTCTGCCAGATGCAGCTAAGCTATCTGTTGGCAGACGGCGCAAACGGTGTCAAAGGCTTTGAACTGGCCGGAAAGCTGCAGGTTCCGGTGATCGTTATGGAGCCGGTCGGCGCAGGAAAGCTTGCAAAATGCTGCGAAGAGGCAGCAGAAAAATTCCGTGCCTTGGAGGCAGGAAAAAGTCCTGCATCCTATGCATTAAGATGGGCGGGCTCTCTGGAGGGCGTAAAGATGGTACTGACAGGTGTGACGACCATGGAGCATCTGCAGGAAAATATAAATACATTTACTCATTTCACCCCTATATCTGCAGCAGAGCAGGCAGTAATAGATGAGGTGGCAGCAATCCTGAAGTGCAGGGAGTAAGGAGAAAAGGTTGATCCATGGAAAAGGCATTTAAGCTTGATTTTAAAAGTGAAAAGGTGGGCAGTCTTTATGTGAACTGCTGCGGCTGCTCCCAAACGGAGAGCCTGCACAGCTTTGGACCGGCCTCCAAGCCCCATTATCTGATTCATTATATATTAAGCGGAAAAGGGATCCTTAGGCTGCATGATAAGGAATATAAGCTGGAGGCAGGCTACGGTTTTCTGATACAGCCGGGGGAGCTGGCCTTTTATCAGGCAGATGAAAAGGACCCCTGGAGCTATCTGTGGGTGGGCTTTGCAGGAAGCCGTGCCGGAGCGTATCTGCAGGAGATGGGACTTTCGGAGCATCATCCGGTTTTTGCCAGTGAGCGCTCGGAGGAACTGTATGCCAGTGTCAGGGATATGATGGAGCATAATACCTTCGGTGTGGCAAATGACCTGAGGCGGAACGGGCAGCTGGGTGTCTTTTTGTCTGTTTTGGCGGAAAGTGCGGGTGTTGTGGATAACAGTGAGGAGGATAAGGGGAACCAGTACGTGAAAAAGGCAGTATCCTTTATCCAAAGCAATTACTGCAATCCTATTAAGGTAACGGATGTGGCGGATTTTGTATGCATCAACAGAAGTTACCTGTATACCCTGTTCCAAAGCTATCTGGGAATGTCCCCCCAGCAGTTTGTGCAGACCTTCAGGGTAACAAAGGCAAAGGAGCTTTTGGAATCTACAGATTATTCCATAGAAAGCATTGCCTTGTCCTGCGGCTATAGTGATGCCCTGGTATTTTCCAAGGCCTTTCACAGCATCAAGGGTATTTCCCCATCAGCTTACCGCAGGGCCTTTAAGCAGGGAAGCAGCAGGCAGCATCTGCAGGAGGTGGAGAAGCTGATCGAAGAGCTGATACAGTAAGGCATAACATTTTGACAGCTATAATAAACAAATACGGCTAGCCATTGACATGGAGTTTTCATATACTTTATAATGACAGCAGATGCAGTTACAGCATCAGAAGGTACTTTGGAAAGATATAACAAAAAACATATAGAGAAAGGGAGCTTACAATGAAAGCAACAGTTTTAAAGAAATTTGAAGAAGTATTTGGTGACGCTGAAGGCGCAAAGGTATACTTTGCACCCGGACGTGTGAATCTGATCGGTGAGCATACCGATTAT
>CAYXQG010000145.1:0-5066 GCA_964467405.1 uncultured Acetatifactor sp.
CCGCGAAGCTTGTAATAAGTATTGATCCAATGTGCAATTCCTGCAAGTCCTGAAGTATTGGAGATTGCACAAAGCACCGGTCTGTTTAAGAATTTTTCTGTATCAAAAATGTTATAGATTTCCTCATTCTTTAACAGGCCGTCCGCATGAATGCCGGCACGTGTAACATTAAAGTTTTTGCCGACAAAAGGTGTTCTGGAAGGGATCTTGTAGCCGATCTCCTTT
This sequence comes from uncultured Acetatifactor sp., assembly GCA_964467405.1. Classification (GTDB taxonomy): domain Bacteria; phylum Bacillota; class Clostridia; order Lachnospirales; family Lachnospiraceae; genus Acetatifactor. The sequence goes on from CAYXQG010000145.1 coordinate 226, forward strand.
TCATAATATTCTGCCAGCTCTGTGATCACGGTGGTGTCCATACCATTCAGATCTCCGCGCAGCTGGGCATATTCAAATACCATGGCCTCAAGAGGTGTATTACCTGTTCTTTCACCGATACCGAATAAGGATGTATTAATGCCGCTGCAGCCATATAACCATGCGGTAGTAGAATTAACAACTGCTTTATAAAAATCATTGTGTCCATGCCACTCGATCAGTTCTGAAGGAACACCTGCATGCACATTGATCGCATAAATGATTCCCTGTACACTACGCGGTATAACAGCACCCGGAAAATTAACACCGTATCCCATGGTATCACATGCACGGATTTTGATTGGAATCTTATATTCTTCCATAAGCTTCATTAATGCTCTGCAGAAAGGAACTACATAACCATAAATATCAGCTCTGGTAATATCCTCTAAATGACATCTGGGGCTGATTCCCTCTTCCAGGCAGTCACGGATTACACTAAGATAATGCTCCATAGCCTGGCGTCTGGTCATCTTTAATTTCAGGAAAATGTGATAGTCGGAGCAGCTGACCAAAATACCGGTTTCTTTCATACCAATATCCTTTACCAGCTTAAAATCTTCCTTGCTTGCACGGATCCAGCTGGTAACTTCCGGGAACTGATATCCCCGCTCCATACATTTATATACAGCATCTCTGTCCTTTTTACTGTAAAGAAAGAATTCACTGGCACGAATCATACCATTGGGACCGCCCAGCTTATGCAGGTAATCAAAGATCGTAACAATCTGTTCTGTAGAATAAGGAGCACGGGACTGCTGTCCGTCACGGAAGGTAGTATCCGTGATCCAGATATCCTTGGGCATATTATGGGGTACAATTCTGTCGTTAAAAGGAATCTTCGGTATTTCGGAATATGGAAACATATTTCTGAATACATTCGGCTTCGGGACATCATCTAAAACATACATATACTCTTCAATCTGCAGCAGATTGTTTCTGTCATTCATTGTCACCGGACGATTTATAAAGGTTTTTTCATCTATCATATTATTTCCAGCTCCTTTCACATTGCTTTCGTACAATTGTATACAATTATGCAATGGGTGTCAATATTTTTCTTTAAATTTCCAACAGTCTTTTCACATTAACCATTCCCCAGCCCTGCTGATTCCATGCAAGACCCAGATTTTCTGCTGAATAGTGCAATCTGTCCTTTATACGCTCGTTTCCAAGATATGGTTCCTTCTGCAGCAAAAGGGCTGCACAGCCTGTAACAATCGGTGCTGACATGGAGGTTCCGCTTTTTTGCACATAGGATGCCCTATAACCGTTTCCTGCCCAAAAGCATTTATGGCAGCAGGACATGATATTTGTACCGGGAGCCACAAGATCCGGCTTACGCAGAACAGAGCTTCTGCTTCCTCTGCCGGAATACAGGGCACAGTTTTCTTCCGGACAATTTTCCTTAAAATCATCAAAGCAGCCTACTGTGATCACCTTATCAGAGCCACCCACTGCTGAAATGCTGTTTTCTCCGGGACCCTTATTTCCTGCGGCACATATGACCACCACCCCAGCATCCCATATCCGCTCCACCATTCTCTTTAACTGTTCCCCTTTTTCTCTGTCCCGAAGTGCTCCGATACCAACAGAAATATTCAGCAGTCTTATATCATATTTTCTGAGGTTATACAATACCCACTCCAAACCGCTTATCATACTTTCAGCACTTCCGTCACCGTTATGATCCAAAACCTTCCCCATTACCAGTCTGGCATTAGGAAGGATTCCACGATATCTGCCGCCGGATAATTCACCGCTTCCGCATAAAATGCCGCAGACATGGGTACCATGCCCATTGTCATCATAGATTGCCGTCCTTTCATTTACAAAGTCCTTAAAAGCCATGCACCTTCCTTCCAGATCCGGATGTCTGCTGATGCCGCTGTCTAATACTGCAATGGTAATTCTACCCCTCTGTATCTGATTATCTATCCTATCCAATCCGATCCGTCTTCTGACCCTGTCCATATCATACCTCTCATTTTCATAAAGTATTGAAGTAATTGCTATGTAAGATGGGATACTATAGTAAAATATGCAAAAATACCCGCCGCGGAACCTTCCGCTGCGGGTATCCTGTTTTTAGAATATAGGTTTTTGGTATTTGATCTTATCTCTTACATGAATGTCCTTGCCCAACTGCTCTTCAATGATTTTTAACTCACTGTCTGCAGCTACCATATGCTTACAGCCTGCAGGCATGTGCAATACATCCCCGGGGCAGATCTTCGTCACAACGTCATCGATTACAGCCCTTCCGTATCCGGAAACCACTGTCCATACCTCATCACGTCTTTCATGAGAATGATAATTCATGCTATGTCCTGCCTTTAAGGTCACCTTTATCGTCAGACTTTCCTCTTCTACATCCAGAACCCTGTAATATCCCCAGGATTTCTCGGCAAACATGATCTCCTGATCGATCTTATCCACAAAGGGCTTAATATAACTGGACTGTTCCTTATCGGATACCAAAATTCCCTCCGGGCTTGCTGCAATCACCATGTTTTTCAGTCCCATACATAAGATGGGAACGTCCAGTTCATTGATCACATGAAGATTTTCGCAGGTTTCATTTGTGATCACTTTACCAACAGACGTTTCCTCCATAGCTTCCGTAAGCGTATTCCAGGTGCCAAGATCCTTCCAGCTGCCATTAAAACGCATTACCTGTATATGCTCTTCCTTTTCCACCACCGCATAGTCAAAGCTGATTTTCTTTAAAGTATCATATTTTTCATATAAATCCTGATAATCGGTAAAATCGATCAGCTCATGTGCCTTCTTCAACACATAGCCTATCTTATATGCAAAAACACCACCGTTCCACAAAGCACCTTGTAAGATGTAACGGGCAGCTGTTTTGGCATCCGGTTTTTCTTTAAAGGTACTTACCCTGCTTACTTTTTGAGCATTTTCGGGAATGATATAACCATATTTTTCACTGGGATAGGTTGGTTCGATACCCATCAATACCAGATTAGAGGTTCCCCGGGCAGCCAGATCCCCCAATTGCTTTAGGGCTTCGAAATACTCTTTTTCCACATAAGGATCTACGGGACAGACCACCACTGCCTCATCCGTTCCAACCCCTTTTATATCATGCAGATATGCTGTTGCCAATGCAATTGCAGGAAAGGTATCTCTTCTGCACGGCTCTACCGAAACACCCACATTCTCACCCAGCTGATTATGGATTGCCGATACCTGTGTCTTTGATGTAGCAATGGTGATCACTGCATCCGGCTCTACCTGCCGGATCTGACCATACACTTTCTGGATCATCGATTCATATTTGTCTTTCCCCTTTTGAAAGATGGGAATAAACTGTTTGGAACGAATATCATTGGAAAGCGGCCATAAACGGGTACCTGAGCCACCCGATAAAAGAATAAGGTTCATATATTGTCCTCCATATGAAAGGAAAGGATATCGTTTATCCTAGCGTTCTGCTCTTATGGGATTGTTCAAAAAGTCCTCATAGGACAGACGAATACCTTCCTCCAGTTCTGTCTTGTAAGTCCAGCCAAGGGATGCACTTTTGGAAACATCCAAAAGCTTTCTGGGGGTGCCGTTTGGCTTTGAGGTATCCCAACGGATCTCACCGGTATAACCAATCACCTTTGCGACCAGTTCAGTCAATTCCTTAATGGTAAGCTCCTTGCCTGTCCCTGCATTTACTGTTTCATTTCCGCTGTAATGATTCATCAAAAATACACACAAATTAGCCAGATCATCCACATATAAAAATTCTCTCAAGGGACTTCCGTCACCCCAACAGGTTACATAAGGAAGATTCTGTTCCTTTGCTTCATGGAAACGTCTGATCAGTGCAGGCAGCACATGGCTGTGGGTTGGATGATAATTATCATTAGGACCGTATAAATTGGTCGGCATAACGGAAATATAATCCGTACCGTACTGGCGGTTCAGAAATTCACAATACTTAAGACCTGAAATCTTTGCCAGCGCATAAGCTTCATTGGTCTTTTCAAGTTCTGAAGTAAGCAGACACTCTTCCTTCATAGGCTGGGGAGCCATACGCGGATAAATACAGGATGAGCCTAAAAATTCCAGCTTTTTGCAGCCGTTTTTCCATGCTGCATGAATCACATTCATCTCAAGGATCATATTTTCATACATAAAATCAGCCAATGCCTCTGAATTGGCTACAATTCCGCCCACCTTTGCAGCTGCAAGAAATACATATTCCGGTTTTTCTTCTGCAAAAAATCTCTCTACATCCTCCTGACGGCACAGGTCCAGCTCTGCATGTGTACGGGTAATGATATGCTCATATCCCTGTCTTTTTAATTCTCGCACAATAGCAGATCCTACCATGCCTCTGTGTCCGGCTACATATATTTTCGCATTTTTCTCCATCATCTTAATTTACCCCCCTTAATGCAGCTTCTCTTTTGGCCAGCTTTCTGTCATGAACTGCCATAATCTTTACAAGCTCCTCATAAGTGGTCTTCTGGGGATTCCATCCCAGCACTGTTCTTGCCTTAGTAGGATCCCCCCACAGATTGTCAACATCCGTAGGACGAAACCACGCTTTATTAACACATACCAGCATTTTTCCTGTAGCTGCATCATATCCCTTTTCGTCAATACCGGTCCCTTCCCAGTAAAGTGTAATACCATTGGCAGCAAAGGCTTTTTCCGTAAAGTCTCTGACCGTATGCTGTTCACCTGTCGCAATGACAAAATCCTCCGGCTTATCTGCCTGCAGCATCATCCACATACATTCTACATAATCCTTCGCATAGCCCCAGTCACGCAAAGAATCCATA
>CAYXQG010000146.1:0-5063 GCA_964467405.1 uncultured Acetatifactor sp.
TCGGTATGACCGTACAGGATAAAAATGCGGCAGATCTGGTTCCATTGTATGAAATATCAAATGAGATGGGCATGGAATTTGCAACAGCTTCCCTGCACAACAGCTTTTACTTTGTAGAAACAAGGAATGTTATTAAGGATCGTCCCATGGTTGCACAGAACTTTGAAAATCTGGTCAATGAACTGTTACGTTCCAAGAGCCCGAAAAAGTGGATGAGAGCCTATTTTAATCATGGGCTGATCAATTATATTTACGGACAGAAACGCCTGCTGCCCTGTAATATGAGCTTTGATACCTTCTTTATCGATCCGTATGGGGATGTAATGCCCTGTAACGGAACGAAGGATAAAGAGGTAATGGGCAATCTGAATGAGCAGACCTGGGAGGAGCTTTGGAACAGTAAAGAGGCAGAACAGGTAAGAAAGAAGGTCCGCTGCTGTGACAGAAACTGCTGGATGATCGGGTCTGTGTCCCCGGCAATGCATAAATATATCTGGGTTCCGGGAATGTGGGTTGTGTGGCATAAATTTAAAGCCTTATTTATGAAAAAACCTTATTCCATGTATGAGAATAAAATCGTTCGTGACCATCGGGACGGCAAGGTGACCGGGGAGGAACTGGATCGTTGCAGTACCTGCGATATGTGTGCCGGTATCAATGACGGACTCTCCCGGGAAAGCAGGGAACAGTTAAAGGATAAAACCGGAGAAGAAATTGTAGAGGCAGATATTGCTTCACAGATGAAGAATGAAAGAAGATAGAGCAAGATGAAGATTCTGATGCTTGTAAATTGGAAAGTGCAATATTGTAAAGAACCGCCCTGTGACAAACAACCGCCGGACTATTATGCGGAAAAGGAAAAATATTGGTTCTATCGATATTTTAAAGAGGATTGCGAAGTCCATGTAGTGGATATTAGCTCCTGTTCGTGGCTGGAAAAATTCGAGCAGTATACCTTGCGTTTTTATATCCTCCAGTTTTTAAAGGTGGTCACTAAGCTGGGACAGTATGATCTGATCGTGTCCCATGGTATGCAGAGCGGTGTGGTGCTGAGTCTGTGGAGAAGGCTGTTTCCTACAAAGGCAAAGCATATCGTATATGACATCGGCTCCTTTAACAGTGCTGCGGAAAGCGGATTCAGTCTCAGACTGATGCAGTTTGCAAGCAGATCCATTGATGGTATCATATATCATACAGGCAGTCAGAAGGCCTATTATCAAAAATGCTTTCCCTGGATCGTTTCGAAGAGTCAGTTTATCCGATTCGGAACGGATACGGATTTTTTTGATACAGGGGAGCTGAAGGAGCATGAGGACAAAGACAGGTATATGATCTGTGTCGGGTATGTGAAGCGCGACTGGGATACACTCATACAGGCATATAAGACCCTGCATACGGATATTAAGCTTAGGCTGGTTGGTCATGTGGAGGAAAAATATAAGGAGACGGAGGGGGTGGAGCAGATTCCGTTTGTTCCCATAAAAGAATTGATGGATCAGATCCACAATGCCCTTTTTTGTATACTCCCCCTGGAAGCCTTTCTTTATTCCTACGGTCAGATGACCCTGATGCAGCAAATGGCATTGGGAAAATGTGTATTGGCCGCAAGGGTGCCAAGTCTGGTCGATTATGCAGAGGACGGAAATACGGCTGTTTTGTATGAACCGAAAAATGCCGGGGATCTGGCAGACAAAATGAGCCTGCTTTTAAGAGATGGGGATATGAGACAGCGTATCGGCAGCAATGCAGCAGAGTATCTGAGACAGTCCTGTAATGAAAGGATCATGGCAGGACAGATAGAGGATTACTATAATTATATCATGGGTAAGGAGAGCTTAAGATGAAGAAAGAAGGCTTTTTTGCAAAACATAAAATAGGAATGATCGTTGTAGTTGTGCTGCTTTTGCTGATCCTTTTGTGTGTAGGCTTTGTCTTGTCAAAGCTTGAAAAATTAGAATATAGTGACGGTGTCCATTCTCAAGAGGTGACAGAGAGCACGGATACAGAGCCGGAAGAAGATCTGATTTCGGATGAAGAGGCTGGAATGCTTGGAGAAGCCCAGGTCATTCTGCCGGATACAGAGCTTCAGTCAGACGAAGATATCTTTAATATTTTACTGCTAGGAACGGATGAGAGAAGCGAAAAATTCAGTACCAATGCCAGAGCGGACAGTATCATGATCCTTTCCCTGAACAAGAAAGAGAATACAATGAAGCTTGTCAGTTTACAGCGTGGTATGGGCTTTCCCATATTGGAAGGACAGTATGAGGGGTCTTATGACTGGATCACTCATTTGTTCCGTTACGGCGGTGCAGATCTGATGTTAAAGTCCATCCGTCAGGTGTTGAATGTGGAAGTGGAATATTATGTAAGAGTAAATATGCATACCTTTTCCCAGCTGATAGATTCTGTAGGCGGAGTGACTGTGGAATTGACGGCAGCAGAGGCAGCAGGCTTAAACGGCGAAGTGCGTACAAATGCACAAACCAAGCATAAGGTTTATGAGGGCACCAATCATTTGGACGGATATGATGCCATGGAATATTGCAGACTACGTTATACGGACAGCGACTGGAAGCGTGTGCAGAGACAGAGAAATGTGATTCAGTCCATAGTTTCAGCAGCCAAGGATATGAGCCTGTTTGATATCAATGAGATGCTGGATACAGTGCTTCCCTTAGTACAGACCAATCTGACTACGGTGGATATCCTGGGTCTGATTCCCTATGCTCCTGCAGTATTGGGAAGGGATTTTGAACAGATGACCATACCTGTACAGGGAACCTACGGAACGATGAAGGGTCTGGGAGGACGGAATCTGTACGCAGTAGATTTCCAGACAAACAGCGAGATTCTGCATGAGTTTTTATATGGTGTCAGCGAGGAGATGCAGTAATGGAAAAAAAAGCGCGCGTGATCGCATTGTATTTGCCCCAGTACCATCCGGTTGAGGTAAATGATCAATATTGGGGAAAGGGTTTTACGGAGTGGACAAATGTGGCAAAGGCAAAGCCCTTGTTTAAGGGCCATGAGCAGCCCAGGATTCCTGCCGATCTGGGCTTCTACGATCTGCGGCTGCCCCAGGTAAGACAGGCCCAGGCAAAGCTTGCACAGGAAGCCGGCATTGAAGGTTTTTGTTACTGGCATTACTGGTTCGGCAATGGGAAAGAGGTTTTGCAGATGCCCTTTGATGAGGTAGTAAGGTCAGGAGAGCCGGATTTTCCTTTTTGCCTTGGATGGGCGCTGCATGACTGGAGCACCAAGACCTGGGAAAAGGGAAAGAATCATGGGAAGGATCAGATGATCTTTAAGCAGGAATTCCCGGGAGAAGAGGACGATGTGAAGCACTTCTACCGGTTGTTGGATGCCTTTCGGGATGAAAGATATATTAAGGTGGACGGAAAGCTTTTGTTTACGATCCTGGTGCCCCTTGCCATGCCGGAACCGAAAAGATTTATGGATCTGTGGAACAGACTGGCAGCAGAAAACGGGCTTGCCGGATTTCATTTTGTGGCAGTCATTGATTCCATACCGGGTATTACAAAGGACAGTATTAAAAATGCAGACAGGCAGATAGATGCATATATTGACCGGATCAGGGCTTTGGGCTTTGATGCGGTAGAGACAACCAATCAGAAATATGCGGAATTAAAAGCAGGAGGCAGTATCCGGAAGCTGTGGAATGCTGCCATGCGAAAGCTGGCGCCGGGGCTTCTGCTTGACAAATATGATTATGGCAGGATCATAGAGCATTTTTACTCCCCATCAGACAGGAGAGAGGATGTATATCCGCAGCTGCTAGCCGGCTGGGACCGTTCGCCCAGAGCAGGCAGAAGAGCCATAGTTTATGATAAGGATACGCCGGAAAATTTTGAAAAAGCAGTGCGTAAGGCTGTGGATTGTGTAAAAGAGAAAAAGCCGGAGCATAGGATCATTTTCCTCAATTCCTGGAATGAATGGGGAGAGGGTGCCTATATGGAGCCGGATTTAAGATACGGACAGGCTAAATTACAAAAACTTAGAGAAATCATAATGGGGAAATAAAAGGATGCAGAAAATACAGTTAAGCTCATTTAAGATATTTATGATAATATTGGCAATGATCATCATTGCACCGCAGTATATTTATGTAGCAGGTAATATAAATATTGTAAATGCGCTTGCGGTTGTGGTCCTTCTTTTTTACATGACAGCTTCGAAAATATACCTGGTAAAGCCCTCGGCTTTAATGGTAACAGTATGGATCTTCTATGCAGTATATTGTATACAGTGTCTGGTGACGGTAAGTGTTTTTAAGTTCATAACCTATACCATATTGTATATCATCCTGCCGTATTTGCTTTATGGCCTGCTCAATTCCAAGGAAAGATTCTACTGTGCCATCGATATTATGATCCGGTTCGGAACCTGCCTGGGTATCTATGGAATCTTTGAGGAACTGCTCGGTTTTAACTTTTTGACCCAGTTTGTCAGGGAGGATGTGGAAATCTTTAAGGAGGTCAGATATGGGCTGCTGCGTATTACGGGGACCTTCGGACATCCCATCGGATATGGCCTGTTCCATGTTTTTATGGTAAGTCTCATTCTGTACCGGCTGAGTATGACAGGAACAACCAAACGTCGTCTGAAGATTTGCTATGTGATCTGTATGGTAAATGTTTTTCTGACAGTATCCAGAATCCCGATCCTGGCAGTTGTAGCACTTCATTTGCTGTTGTTAACCAGGATCTCAGGGAAAAAGGCAGTGAACTATATTGTTCTCGGACTGGCAGCACTGGTTGTAGTGGTAAGTGGTCTGTATGCTTTCAATATCAGGGTGCCTCTGGTCGACGACCTGGTGCAGACAGTGATTCTTTTGATGAATGGAGAGTTAAGCAGTGGCTCCACTGTTACGGTAGGTGTCGGAAACCGATTTGACTTATGGGGCTGGGTAACCTCCTCTATGAAGGACAAATGGGTCACAGGCTATGGCCTGGATGCCTCCTTTGCCTATAAGGCAAGTGAGTGGGTTACGAAAAGATCCATAGAAAATCAATACTTAAATATTTTGTATTATAATGGTC
>CAYXQG010000147.1:0-5063 GCA_964467405.1 uncultured Acetatifactor sp.
GTTTTATTGACTTGCTTTTCGAAGGATTAGAACCTGGCACTGTAGATATTTTTGACTTAAAAAATCATGCCAAAGGCCATGATCCACGTCAATTGCTTCTTTATGCAGCTTTGGTCAATAATCAAAACAATAATGGAAACAAACTTGGAGCTGCTGGAAGACTCGCCTTCTTAGGGTACGGAGACGGAGCTGCTGCAAAAGAAGTAGCTGTGGATGCTAATCCGGAAGAGATTCAGAAGACCGTCGAGTGGGCGGCAAATGTTTATCAGACAATTCAAAACCTTGCTGCAGCAACTGGATTTAATAAAGACGATCTTGATCGCCTCACCGAAGGCGGTAGAAATTGGATGAGTTATGGATCGGTTGAAGAGATGCTTAATAAATTGGATAGCTGGTTTACTGAGAATCCCAATTCTTCTGTTTCTAAAAATAGATTAGCAAATTTTAAATACGGAGTCGACACATATGACAGTCTCACAAAAGAACAAAAAATTGAGATAGATAAACAAGCGGCAGAAGCACAAAACTTCTTAGATATACATAATGCTTATCAAGAGCAATTAAAGTCCTTGGAAGATTTCCGGAATTCCTTATCATCAACGACTGGTACAGGTATTGCCAATGCCATGAATCTTCAAAACAGAGCAAATTCTGAACAAGAAAACATGGGTAAATATATTGGTGATATGAATCGAAAGAAGTACGCCGCATTAAATGAAACATTTAATCCATGGGAAAGCTCTTATAGTCGTTTGAATAGCTTCAAGACGATTATTGACAATCTGGGTCTGCATGGTATTAGTTTAGAAACTTCTACGGAGCTTAAAAACATGTACGCCAAAGCGCAAGAAAGTTATAAAGAAGCTTTGAGCGTTGTAGCTCCTGCGGATCTAAATGAATTTGCGGAAACCTATAAAAACAGACGAACCGGGCCGCAGCATAAGACGCCGACTGCTGATTATCAAAAATCTTTTGAGGAAGTAAATACTGCGTTTAAAACAAAAAGCGAAGCTTATAACCAATTAACCGTTGCTTTAGATAGAAGATTAAATGAATTAGAAGCGGCTGAAGCAGCAGAAAGAGCAGCGGCTGAAGAAGCTGCAGAAAATGCGAAAAGATCCGATAAAAAAGGTGCTAACAAAAACCATTATAAAATTACAAATGCACCAACAACTCTTCGTGGTGTAAGAAAAAAGGAAGAAAAAATTCAAACACCTGGCATTTCTAAACAAGAAGACCCGAGCGAAATTGACAAAGTTAAAAACAAACAAAAAGAACTTAGCGAAGCGCATACTGCTGCTGTCAATGAGAAAAATGCGTATGTTGCTCATCTTCGTGAAAATCGTGCTACGTTGTTTGATAACGACGTGCAGAAGCTTCTTGATTTAACTCAAAAAGGACAAGTGTCGTCTGGCGTTCAGATTGCAGAAAAGCTCAATGCGTATAAGACTGACATTCAAGATCGTCAACGACAGCTTGATTTCGAATACAATAACCCTAAAGGAATTATGTTCGGAGATCGTACTCGTTATGAGCAAGAAAAAGCAGCTTTGGATTTTCTTGAAAAACAAGGCTATACTAATTACGAAAACCTTTTGAATGAAGAGGCTGCTAAGCAAGAGCGAAACCGTTTACTCGATTTTAACAATCAACAGTTTAACGGTGAGCGTCAACTTCGTCAGTTCGAAATGAAGCAACGAGAATTTCAAAAAAGAAATTCTCGCAATCAATATGAACATCAAATAAAAAATCGTAATTCATATATTGAAAGCTTGCGTGAATATAAACATGATTTTGAAAACAAGCAAACACACTGGGCTGACAGACAAAAAGAAATACAACGAGAATATACAGCAAAAGACCCAAATTCCGAAGCATATAAACAGGATGCACGTTATCAGCAAGCTGCTGAGATGGCTCAGAAATACGCAAATGCTATAGGCGATGTAAAAAAACAGTTAGATAGCTTTGGAAACGCTCACGTTGGTGTATCTGCGGCTATGGATACGCTCAGTGCTAGCATGCAAGCAATGGTGTCAAGATACGTTAGTATGTTTGCGCGACAATTAATGCGACATGTTACACAATTTGTCAAACAGTACGATGCTGCGATGACGGAAATTCAAGTTGTTACACGTAAATCCGATGAGGAAATAAGCCGTCTTGGCGAAAACATGATGCAAGTCGCTAAAGACATGAAAGTTGGTTTTTCTGAAGTCGCTAACGCAACAACCGAATTGTATCGTCAAGGTTTAAGCGACGATGAAGTCGATGAGCGTCGTGAACAGATTTTGAAGTTTTCTAAAATTTCTAAAGTTAGCGCAACCGATGCAACTAAATTAATTACTGTCGGCTTGAATTCTGGTTTGTTTAACAACGCTCAGCAAGTTACAGATGTCGTTACTGCACTTGGTGACGGTGCTGCTACCAATGCTGAACAGATTCAGAAAGGTATTCAGAAATCCGGATATGCAGCAAAACAGGCTGGTGTCACAGGCGAAGAGCTTGCAGCTATGTTAACTGTCATTACGGCAAGTACGCAGCTGTCCGGCAACGTTGCTGGCACTACTTTACGTAATGTGTTTAGCCGAATGAATCGCGTAAAAAACGGAGACACGGTTGTCTATGATGAATCTGGCAACATGATGACTGCAACTACTCTCGCTAGTGTTCTGAATTCTGCTGGTGTTAATGTGTACGAAGATGGCAAAATGAAAAGCGTCACTCAAATATTAACCGAAATAGGCAACGTTTGGGAAAACTTAAGCGACGCAAAGAAAAATCAGATCGCTTATCAGTTAGGTGGAACTGAGCAATACAGCAACGTTTCTGCATTATTGTCTGGTTTTGCTGAAACAGATGAAAACGGTCAAACTTTAATGGAAAAATATTTGGAATTAGCAGGATCGTCCGAAGGAATTGTTGATGAAAAATACGCTGACCAAATAGATAGCTTAAACGCTTCTTTAACGAACTTGACAAATTCTTTCGATGCATTAATACAATCTTTTACCAACGCCGACGTTTTTAAAAGAATTATTGATGTGATTGCAGAACTGATTGATGGACTTACATTTATAAATGAAAAAGCACAGGGGTTACCGGCAATAATTCTTGCAGTTGCAGCTGCGCTCGCTGTTTTAAACTCTGTCATGAATCTGAATCCCGTCGTTCGTATCATTTCGGGCATTACGCTTTTAGCTGGATTAGTAGGAAGTATATGGTCTGGTTTATCGAATTCTTCTGATAATAAAAACAATCAAATTGATTACGTTAAGCAGTGGCAAACTAGTTCACAAGCTACAAACGAAAGAAGTGAACGTACAAAAACAATCGTGCAAGAAATGACGACAATTTTAAAGAAAGCAAAAAACGATCAAGCTACCGCTGCTGATTTAGCTCAATACAACGATTATGCGCAACAACTGAATGATATGGGATATTCTTCCGTTGAAGTAGCCGATAGTTTAGATGAATTAAGAAATTCTGCCGATGGCGCGGCTACAAGTTTGCAAAACGTTTCGGATAATATTGATAATAAAAAACAAGCCGAGCAGTTGTCTAACGGCTCTAACTCGATAATAACTATGCAAGATGAATATTTTAAAGATTTGGAAAAAGAAAAACAATACACTCAAGAAATCTTCCCTCAGTCAGTAGAGTATATTTACACTATTGACGGCTCTATGGCTACGTCTTATAAAGAACAAATAAAAGAGGCGTCGGCGAATTGGGAAGACAAACAAGACAAGAGAGCTCCATGGGTGGAACCCGCAGAGGATGGGCAGAAAACTCCAAAGTACAAGATCTATGATGACATAACATCTAGTCCTCTTACAGAATATGGCGCTTTTTTGGAATACATGAAGGAACAAGCTTACAAAGGAGCATATGGAGAATATAAACTAGAAGAAGATGTCATAATAGATGATGGCAATAAACCGTTTACGATTGACGCAGGCATTGAATTAAACGCTGACTATTTAAAGACTGTTGAAAGCGAGAGGGGCGTCGGCGCCGTTTATGCGATTTTAGGTATGCCAGTTTTTTTCAGCAAAGAGTTAACCAAAATGGACGACATATTTTCTAGATACATCGAAACGAATGGTGACGAATTTTTGGGTAACACAATGTATAATAGTTATTTTAAGGATTCGTCCATTGGCGGGTTTGGCGATTATGTTAGCGCATTCTTAGATACAATATACAGTGAAATTCCTTCTATATACAATGATCCTAATTATCAGTTATTTAAACAAAGCAGAATAGCGGCTTTGAATGAGATTGATTTAAACGGTGAAAACCCAGGCATACAAATTAGAGAAGCTATATACGGAGACGTTACAGATGAGAATGGATTTTCTCAGTTGAAATTTAATGAAATTATTTCAGATCAAACGCAGAATACTGAGAATGCCACAAGCAGTTCTGGGCGTTTTGCAGAAGATATTGGCAAAGCTGCCATCGCTGCTGCGACACTTAATACTGATAATCCCTACGGCGATAATTATCGCACCTTATATAATGCTTATAAAAATGCTAGTAATGATCCATCTGGCAATCGAGTTGCATCTTTTATTGAATCAATAGAAGAAGTTGCCCCGCTGTTGGATATGATCGAAAACAATAACGAGCTTTCAGAAGCATTTAAAGCTCTTTATAATGACGATAATACTATTAGGGAAAGCATTGAAGATACAGATTGGGAACAATTAGGATATGCAATTGCTAATTCAGACACTTCTCTTGCCGCACTTGCTCATCGTAGTGAAAAGCAAATTGGAAACACTGTTCGATTAGCGTATCAATATATAAAAAACAATCCTGGAGAAGATAGTTGGGCTACATTCGGACTTCGAAATCAAAACGCAATCGACCAAACGCAAAAAGATTTTGAAACCATTCTTGGAGCAACCAATGTTGCTAATTTGAGAAATGGTGTTTACGCGAATAACAAGATATCTATGGATTACATAGACAGAGTTATAGCGAATTACGGCACAGGAATTGAGCCGTATAACGGTATAGAATATGCTACAACTGCTGAGCAAATTCTACAGGAG
>CAYXQG010000148.1:0-5060 GCA_964467405.1 uncultured Acetatifactor sp.
CTTGTCATAATATGCATTGGCAATTGCTTTGATACTGGAGGACTTTCCTGTTCCTGCATCACCAAACAGCAGACAGTTATTTGCCTTTCTGCCCTCAACAAAGGCTTCTGTATTTTCGATCAGCTTCTTCTTTGGGATCTCATATCCTACCAGATCATCCATATTTACATGTGCAATATTCAAGATTGGTTCAATATGAACGCCCTCTTCATCATGTGCTATACGGAAAGATTTGTGCAGACCGAATTTACCCACACCATATTCCTTATAGAAATGTGTCAATGTTTCCTTCATTTCCTCCGGTGTTTCATTTTCCTTAAACTGCTCTGCCAGTTCACAGATCCTTGCGCAGATACGGGTATTATAAACCTTACTCTCCTGACGGCTGCTTTGATATTCCTCTAAGATCCGCCACTCCGGCACCTTCAGGATTTCTATCATTTCCGTAAAATCATAATCATAAAACTCTTTAAAGATAATAATATCATGAAGGGCAGCCTGGTTGATGCTTCCCTCAATGGCTCCTCTGATCTCACAGCCCATGCTGTAGCTGTTTTCGTTATTTACAAGCAGATTTGCCAGATAACAATGCCACAGATTGCCGTGAAAACCATGATTTCCCGCCAATTCGATCAGCTTATGGATACAGTCATACAAAAGTGCTGCCATATCCTCTGTATTATAATATTCATCATCATAATGCTCCATGAGCCATGCCATATCATAAAGCAGATCTCCATCCTCAAACTCTCTGTAAACGATCAATTCCTGTTCTCTCATCTTCCTGCCGCTCCTAATAATTGCCCAATATTTTTAAATTTCTTGCTTCTTCACGGAGACCTCTCAAGGCATTTTTTACTGCACTGTCTGCTAAATTGCCGTCAAAATCAATAAAAAAGCGATACTCCCAGTTTCTGTCCTCCAAAGGACGGCTTTCTATCTTTGTCATATTCAGATTGTTGTAGATAAAGTGTGAAAGCATATGATACAGGGATCCGCTCTTATGCGGAATTTCAAAACAGATGCTGATTTTTCCGGCATCCTTCCTGAATATTTTCTGGTTCGTTACTATGATAAATCTGGTAGAGTTTGTGTCCGAATGGTTCACGCCCCTCTCCAGGATCTCCAGTCCATAGATTTCTGCAGCATGTGCGCCTGCAATGGCTGCCTGCGTCTGGTCTGCTTCCGTTGCCACCTTCCTTGCCGCAAAAGCATTATTCTGCATGCTAACCTGCTTCCAGTCCTTTTTCTCCAAATATTTTGCACACTGCATCAATGACTGTGGGTGGGAATATACGGTTTTAATATCCTCCAATTTGCTGCCCGGAACTCCCATTACGCAATGCTCTATCTTAATGATCTGTTCCCCTACAATATAATTTTCAAATTCTACCAAAAGATCATATATCTCATTTACAATACCGGCAGTGGAATTTTCAATGGGAAGCACTGCAAAATCGGCGCTGCCTTCATCAATTGCACTCATGGCATCCCGGAAGGTATCCACATGAAAGCTGCTTATATCATCCTTGAAATACTGCATCATGGCTGCCTGAGAATATGCGCCTTCCGCTCCCTGAAATACCACTCTTGCCTTTTTGGTCTCCAAAGCATCCACACCGATAAAGGGCAGTTTTCCAAGGCTTCCCTGCTCTGCCAAAAGCTGATATTGAAGCTTACGACTCATGGACATGATCTGTTCAAAAAGCTCCTGGATGCCATGTGCATTAAACTCATTGTGTGTCATAGCCCTGACTGTAGCTAATTTCTCCATCTCACGCTGCTTGTCAAAGACCTTCTTTCCTGTACTGATCTTGTATTCTGCCACCTGTCTGCAAATATCCATACGTTTTTCGTAAAGGTCTACGATATTTGCATCGATCACATCTAATTGATTTCGCAAATCCAACAAATCCACTGCTGTTTCCTCCGTTCTTTTCTACCTTATTCTTCAATATGATCAATTCCCTGACTCAATATGGTAACAATATGTGCATCGGCCAAAGAATAAAAAATTGTTTTTCCGTCTCGTCTGTTCTTCACCAGATCCATCTGCTTTAGGATCCTTAGCTGATGAGAAACTGCTGACTGACTCATCCCGATCAAATTAGCAATATCATATACACACATTTCAGAGCACAACAGCACATATAGGATTTTTAATCTGGTAGCATCTCCGAACACACGGAAAAACTCAGCCAGATCCTGCAGTTCTTCCTTCGGCGGCATGGTTTCATTTACTTTCTCCACCATCTCATCCTGAATATGGATATAATTATTTTCTTCCATTGTGCTTCCTCGCTTCCCGGTACGACTTTTTCATGTTCATTCTACCTCAAATTTTCTAATTCGACAACTCCCGGAACATACTTTCCATGCCCGTTGTCTCATATGTATGTAAATTTTTTGTAAAAATCAAGGCCTCTGCACCATATGCCTGTGCCAGCCGCAATCCTTCCTCCGCTCCCATGACAAAGCAGGCTGTGGATAATGCATCACTCAACAGTCCGCTTTTGCTGACAATTGTCACACTGCAGACCTCATTATCCACCGGATATCCTGTATCAGGATCTATAATATGATGATATCGGATACCATCCTTATCTATATACCTCTCATAATCACCGGAGGTGGAAATATACCATTCTCCACGTAAGGAAAGCGTTCCTATAAGCTCCCCTTCCTTTCTGGGATGCATAACTGCTATATTCCAGCTGCTGCCGTCCGGCTTTTCCCCATAGGTGATCACACTCCCACCTACAGCGATCGAAGCACCTTTTATATGCTCCTGCTCCTTTAAATAGGCTCCTATCTCATCGCAGGCGATTCCCTTGCCCACTGCACCAAGATCAAGCTTCATCCCTTCCGGCAGATAAATTCTTCCCTCTGACAGTACGACCTTCTCATATCCGGTGCACCTTAAAGCATCCTCCAGCTGATCCTGAGGCGGCACTGTAAAACCTGCCTGCCCATCAGCACTTGCTGCTGCCCACTCATCCAGATTCCAAAGCTCTGTCACCTCTCCCACGGTAATATCCAAGGCTCCCTTACTTTCTTTACTGATCCTGCCGATGATCTCCAGATATTCCTGCAGCTTTTCTGATAGTTTACAGCCTTCTTCCCGTGACGCCGCCTCATTGATCTGATATATCTGTGAAGTTTCCAAGCGTCTGGAAAGAACTTCCTCCTCCAATTCGCGCAAAAGTAAAATAATGTCCTGCACAGAGTCCTCTTCTGCATCCGTTGTATAAACAGTTTCCTGTATGATGGTTCCCATTGCTGTATCCAGGTGACTGATCATCCTCGCCGACATTTTGCATCCGCCGAGCAAAAAACATGTCCCTATCCAGCAAAGGAAAATGAATTTTCCCTTGTAATGCTTCATTTTCTGCTTCCTTTCTGCTATACTAATCCTTGCCGGACCCGTACAGATATACAGACTGCGGCACCGGCTTAGAAAGGCAGTTTATTATGAATAAACAAAAAACAGCACTCCTGCTGTCTTTGATACTGCTTATTGCATGTTTAGCAAGCTGCAGCATCCTTTACATACGGTACCACAACACTTCTGAAAATTATATTGCCTGTATCTATCAAAACGGTACTTTGATACAGACCATTGATCTGGGAAATGTCACCTCTGAATACTATATTACAATAACTTCGCAGGATGGCAGCTATAACCGGGTTTGGGTAAGCTACGGTTCTGTTTCCATCTGCGAGGCGAGCTGCCCGGATCAGATTTGTGTCAGACAGGGAAAGGTTCAAAACGATCTTCTCCCCATAACCTGCCTGCCCAATCATGTTGTCATCAAACTGCATCCCGCCCATTCCTCCGATTCTGAGAATCTGCCGGATGCCATTACTTATTAAATGAAAGGATACTTTCATGAAATCTTCCTTAAATCCAAGGCGCATGACCGTCCTTGCACTGTTAACCACAATTGCACTGGCCATTTACTATGCAGAAAGTCTGCTTCCCCCCCCTGTTCCCATACCGGGCATCAAGCTGGGGTTAGCCAATATCATTACTTTACTGCTATTACGGAATGCTTCCTTCCGGGATGCCTTCCTAGTGCTTCTGACGCGTATCCTCCTAAGCAGCCTTTTATTCGGCCAGGCAATGAGTCTTTTCTACAGCCTGTCCGGCGGTATTTTGTGCCTGCTTATAATGTATCTGATCAACAAACTGCTGCAGGGGCATTTTCTGTTTCTCACAAGCATCTTTGGTGCCATCTTCCATCAACTGGGGCAACTGGCCGCTGCATGTATGATCACCTCTTCCATGGCAGCTTTTTCCTACCTGCCCTTCTTTATCATAAGTGGTACTATTACCGGACTTTTCACCGGACTGTGTGCCTTTTTTTCACAAAAATATGTACAAAAATTATTTCGCGGTCAGCTCCTTTAGCAGCCGGCCCATTGTTTTTTGCAAAATCGGATGGCGGAAATTTGGATTTAATTCTGCCATGGGTCTTAATACAAACTCTCTGTTCTCCATATCCACATGCGGAATGATCAATGCCTCATCCTCATAGATCCATTTATCATAAAAGATAATATCCAGATCCAGTGTACGGGGACCCCAGTGAATCCTTCTCTCCCTTCCTGCCTTTGCTTCTATTCCATGCAGGCAGTCCAACAGCTCTCTTGGTGTAAGCAGGGTATCTGCTTCTATCATACCATTCAAAAAATCATCCTGCTCCACGCCCCCATATGGCTTTGTAGCAATCAGTCCGGATACCTTCTGCACACGGATACCCCTTTCCTTTTTCAGTTCTCCAATTCCCTTTTCAATATAATCCGTTTTATCTCCCATATTGGAACCGACTGCAATATAGGCTTTGTGCCATTCCCGGTGCAGCTTAACGGATACACTTTCAAAAGGAAGTCCGATAGGAGCCTCAGGCTTTCTGATTTCTATATCCAATGCCCTTACAAGGGGAAAATGCAGCAGTATTTCTTCGGCCGTCGTTTCTGCTGCTGTTTCGATCAGCTTATAGGTATGCTCCTGTAACCACCTTGTCACAAAATGACTGACCTCCCCATAATGAGTGGAT
>CAYXQG010000149.1:0-5021 GCA_964467405.1 uncultured Acetatifactor sp.
ATTCAGAATAATCCACCTATAATCCTTTGATTATACCAAAAAGAGGATAATGATACAACCATTATCCTCAAATAATAAGTAAAAAGCTCACTGCAATATAGGGAAGCAATGCTGCCGGTGTCTTTAATTTACCCTTTACGGACACATTTCTTTTTCCGAACTGAACTACTGCCAACAGTAAAAAGGCTGCTCCCATATGAAGCAGATATGCCTCAATATCTTTACCCTCTGCACCCAGATACAGAGCACATATCAAAAATGCCATACCGTCTGCATGCCCATACATTTTCATAAAGATCAGCCGCTGTATCAGTACAAAAAGGATCAGTGATATACCGATTTGCACCTCCGGCATCCGGGAAAGGAGCAATATGCTCCCTCCCAAAAGGCCAATATATTGTAAAAAATCGCTGACCATACATGTCATGGCATCCTGCACACTGCATACAATAAGATATACCGCCAACAGCAGGTAACTGACTGTATCGGCCCCAAGGGAGGCAGTTGACCCATAAATCCCCTTTATACCAAACAGCAGGCAAAAGCTTATCCGAAGCATTTTAATCTTCCCTTGATCGCACGCTCCAAGCTCCTTGTCTATTTTTTTCAGAAAATACAGCAGTCCTCCGGATCCGACCCACATACAAAAAAGCCACAGGATATTAACGAAGCCTGGTACGCAGTTCATCCAAAACACTTCCTTTGATATTTATAGTGATCAGTCCGGGGGCCGTATCCAATTCCTTTCCATCCTTGAAGGCCTTAACAAGAACCGTTTTTTCTCCGTCCGAAACAGTAAGGGGCACGACAAATTCCATTTCCTCATATTGTAAATATTCAGGAATATCATATCGGTATATCCGGTTATAGGTGCTGTCCTCTTTTGCAAATTCTTCCGGGAAGCTTACCTCAACCCGTTCCACATAGCCCACTGTTATAATATGTAATATCCCGCTTTCTCCCCTCTTAAAGCTGCCGTCATGAGGTTCCAAAACTCGTTCTATATATGCATTCAGTCCCATACCGAGTAATTTCGTAATTTCGCTGCTTTCATTCCCCACGTGGTCCCCGGCATATACCATAATGATAAATTCACCGCAAAACACCGGCTCCTGATCCGAAATCGTAAAGCAGATCCTGCCGTCGCCCTCCTTATCCTCGTATTTTACGATGCTTCCGTTTTCCAGATTCCGTACTTCCGCATAAAAACGGTCCAGACCGCTTCCCTTATCTTCTGCATACAGTTCTACCCTCAGGCTGCGGCCATCCGAATAGTCTGCATGATCCATGGACTGCAGGCTTTCCATACCTTCTATCACCGGAGGCAATGCATCCGCGATCAGATATATACTATTCTCCAGATCATTGCTTTCCTCTGAATAAACCATCTCTTCCCCCGCTTTTGCACCGGCCTGGGGTGACAATCGTATCCTTGCTGCATCATATTCCTTTGACAGCGTAAATTTTTGGCAAAGCTCCACACTTTTGCACAGATTGTAACGTTTTACCACTGTATAGGATGCATCTTCTACACACAAAATACCATCCTGTATTTTCTGCAGTTGCTCCATCCGATAGGTAAAGGTGCCGGGTGCTATATCACTTTTAACCGGTGTTATGACCGTATATTTTCCTTCCCCTGCATCTTCAGACAGACACTTTGTCAAAAAACTCAAATATCCGATCTGATAATCCTTTCTAGCCTTTCCGCACAGCAGCCCTTCAAAGCTTACACAGAAAGGAGTAGAACCATCTGCCTTCACATAATAAGTATCAGGCTCCCCGGCAGGATACATATTATCTCCCGGATCGATGCGGATCTTTTCTGTACGAAGGGGCCAGGATATCAGATCCTGATCGGATATCAGAATATGTATCGAAGGTCCTATATTTCCGGCTCTGTCCTCTGCTGCCACATGAAGATATTTTATCTCACTGTCTGCTTTCACTGTTAAGAATAGTTTATCCGTTTTTGGGGCAAGGTAAGTATGCCCTTTTCCTGCCTGTGTATCCCGGAGGGCATCCACCGTGTACCGATATCCGGCAATACCGCTGGTTAAAGTATTCCTTGTCAGATTGGAGGTGCATAAAAAGGCATTCGTTTCCTTGCTATAGGATTCTGCCTTATGATAATATACGGTACCATTATCACAGGGCTTCTCAAAGCAGATGCGGATCTCATCTTCGCCGATGGCGGTTTTTACCACAGTCGCTGCATCAATCGGATCCGGTGCAGCCAGATCCGTGGCTGTCACACCATTCAGATAATTATCACTCCACATACCGATCTGCTCCGACTCGATCGCCAGAAAACCATTGCCACTTTGCACACCTGCCTTTTCTGTGAAGCTTATACACAGACTGCTGTTTATATAATTGGAGCCGCCGTATGCAGGGCTCGACTTCAGGATCTGTCCTGCATACATACCGCAAAGATATCCTTCCTCTCGTCCGCAGGAAAGTTCATATCTTTTCATGGATGTACATCTTGCAGGATGTGAATTTTCATAAACTGCGCCACATGCATTGCATACATAGCGGTATTTGGAATCCGTATGTCCGGGGCATTCATAACTTCCGCATCGCACACAGAAAATAAAAGATCCGTCATCTGCTATATTGCCATAATAAAAGGTTCTGCCGTATTCCTCCTGGGTAAAAGCAGTATTTTGACATTGGACAGGCTTTGTATAGCATCCGCCGCACATATTTGGATTTCCCACATGCTCATGTTTACAGGATGCCGAATGCTGATGTGTCTCCACTGTTCCTGCAGCACCGCCGCGATAACCGCCGCCACCACCGCTAACACCCGTTTCGCCCTTCTGCGATGTACTTGCCTGTACGGAGCGTCCCCCTTCTCCTCCATCTTCTACAGAAGAAGCACCGCCCCCTCCGCCGGCAATCAGAAGCAGACCTTTCTCTTCGGAGGAAAGGCTGCTTAACCCACCGCCGTTTCCGTAAAGTGTTGCCCGGCCACCGCCTGCATACCCTTCCTTTCCGCCAATCTCATACGTCAGCTTCTCTCCCTTTTCCAGATAAATCACAGCCTGTACCATACCGCCTTTGCCACCCGCATGCTGTCCATAATCACCGCCCTGGGCACCGTATAATGTAATCCTGTAAAAACCACTGTAAGGAATCACAAGGCTTCCCGTTTTTCCGGTGTAACCGATGGTATCGGACATGCGGTAAGAGGCCGTTACTTCTTCGGCATCACTGATCTGCACCCAGTCTGTATCCTCTCTTCTCTGATAGAGCTTATAAAGCTTTTCCCTGTTATCCTTCTGGGTCCATTTCAGATTGACTGCCCCTCTTCCCGAATTCGCCGTATCGTTATTTACAGCAGTCAGCACCAATTCAACCCAACAGGCATACAAAGTAACATTTCCGGAAGGTGTATACAGATTTCCGGCATTTCCTGCAGGCTTTGTGCAGGCTTCATCCAGATACCAGCCGCCAAAGGAGTAGCCGTTTTTTACAGTATCCGGCAGACGGATCGCTTCCTCAGTATAGATGGCACATATCCGATCCGAAATACCATCCTTTTCTGAAAATGCATAGGTATTATCCGCAAGCTTTCCATAAAAGGGCTGTCTGCAGCTCCATTCATAAAAGCACCTTGTACCGGTTATATCCTCTACCGCCGTTCCTCCCCGGGTATCAAAATGTACCGTATAACCTTGGGGCGCAATAAGGGCGTCCATGTCGATCACATAGGACTCTCCGTATCGTCCCATAATACTGCTTTCCGCACGCTTCCCCCGATAAGTTCCGCCGCCCGGATCGATCAAAAGCTCTGATTGGCACTTTTCCCACTGGGCATACAGGATCACACTTCCGTTATCCACATCCGTCAGATTATAAACAGACGCACCATCCGCATAAGCTGCTCCGCTTCCGTCCCTTTTGGTATTCCAACCGGTAAATCGGTATCCGACTCTTTTATAAGTATTCAGATTTAATGCAGTCTGTGGAGTTACCTGTTTTCCCTCATATACGTCGGCATTTCCGTACATATGGGTACTTTTTTCCATATGACCGCTGCCATAATTGGCATGATAACGAACGAAATACCGATTGGCAGAAATATCCTGACAATTATGCGCTGCCAGCTCATGTCCCATTTCCAGATTGTCGCAATGGGGACATTTATAATAATAAGCAAGAGACACATCTACAGATGTAATACTCCCTGCGGCCTCCTTACTCATATAAAAATACATATAATCGATCAGTTCTCCACAATCCGCACAATAAGCAAACCATCCGGAATAATAAGGGCTCATGCAGCATTGCCTTTGAAAGGGCACGCCATAATATAAATTCTGTGCCGGATAGTTATCGTGAATACATTTTGCAGTTCTGTGCCTGACCACCCATTTCCCGACGGGAATCTCATCTGTCCTTTCATGGGAATAGATATGTTCCCCCACTCCCGGCTGTCTGAGTCTTGATCCAATACCGGTCTCAATGGTTGTTCCCATCTCATACCACCTTGTATTCACATCCCCTGCATTGGTTGTGAAGGCATCCCCTCCCGGGCTGAAGGTCACATAGGGACTATCCGCCATTGCAGCCTGAGCCTGCAGGGCAGTACCCCACAGACAGCAGAGGAATATCAAAAAACCCCCCAATCCGCTCCTTATGTCATATCGCTTCTTCATATTTCTCCCTCTATTTCATGATTCCGCAATCCGCACAACAGATAACCTGTCCTCCATCGACTACTTCCACTACCCAGTTATGCAGATCATAGACCGTATATCTGGTATCACTTGCCACCTGTGTACCGCATTGTCTGCACACATGGCATATAATAGTATCCTGCATGCAATTGCCCTCCTGAATCGTCTTATCCTCCACATCATGGGGAAGCGGATCCTCTGTTACACATTCCACAAGGCCGCAGCGTTGACAGGTATTATTATAATATCCTCCCCTCTGGCAGGTGGGAGACTCCCATACAGCCTTTACAAAATCATGTCCCAGGGCCGGTATCTCCTCCTGCCCCTTAGTTA
>CAYXQG010000150.1:0-681 GCA_964467405.1 uncultured Acetatifactor sp.
AACAAACATGCCAGATCCATTTGTGTGATCTGCCCGGAGGATCCTCCTCTAAAGCTTCGTCGGCAGCTTGCCTGTAGTGGCTTTGGGTAATAATGTCTTCCTCATTGCCGGTAAGCTCCTCATAATTGATATTCTCGTCCTGATCCACACTGTCTAAATCTATAATATTGATTCTGGGATTCTCCTGATCTAAATTTTTTTCAGTATTCATTATTCACCTCGCAATTCGTTGTACAAACCTTACTTTACCCTCTCATTTTACTATTATATGGAAGTTATGTCTAGAATATTTAAGAAGATTTAAGAATTCGAACAGAAGGATTTAAGAATTAAGATTTTATGAAGAAACAGTGATAGACTTGCGCCAAATGCCTGAGAATGCTATACTTTTTAAAAATAATACATGTAGGGAAGGATCGCAGGGAATGAAACTGCCATTGGGAGAAAAGACATTTAAAGAGAAAAGAACGAATAAGGATTGGGCGTCCTTGGACGATGATTTTTGGGATAATTTTGAAGAGGCGGAGGCTGATGCAGAGGGACTGATCGAGGCATTGACAGAGGAAGAGGCTTATGGGGCAACCTATGAGGAAGAGCCTTATGAAGAAGCCTATGGAGAAACCTACGAGGAGTCCTATGAGGAAGAACCTTACGAGGAAGCCTATGAGGAGTCCTATGAGG
>CAYXQG010000150.1:781-4999 GCA_964467405.1 uncultured Acetatifactor sp.
AAGAAGCTTATGAGGAAGCCTATGGAGAAACCTACGAGGAGTCCTATGAGGAAGAAGCTTATGAGGAAGCCTATGGAGAAACCTACGAGGAGTCCTATGAGGAAGAGCCTTATGAAGAAGCTTATGAGGAAACCTATGAGGATTCGTATGCAGAGGAGGAGGAAGAATCCTACGGGGATGAGGAGGATGCAGAAGAAGAGGATGAGGAAAATAAACTGTTGGCTTTTTTGGCAGGAGCCAGTGTGATGGATTATATCCTTCTTGCGGGAGCCGGCGCAGTCCTTCTGGTAGCACTTATGCTGGGCGGCAGTTATATGAAGTTTAATCGGAAGCAGTCCGGGAAGAATGTCCTGATGGAGGTGGGAAACCAATTAAGTGAGATCACACTGGTGGGAGAACAGGGATTGCTTGCAGTGTCGGATGCACAAAAAGCGCAGTTGGAAAAGGAACAGCTTCCTGAGGCAACACCTACGCCGCAGCCTTCAGAAGGATATAAAGAGGAAGAGTATAAAACGGAAGTGGCTGTTGGCTTAAGTTTAACCTCTATTGAAAAGGATTTAAAGATTAAGTTTTTGAATAATGAAACAGGAAAACTTATTGGAAATGTGCCCTTTAGCGTGGAGGTGATAAGTGAGAACGGAACTTCTTATTTCTGGTCCGATGATGATATGGACGGTATCATTTATAAGAAAAAATTGTCCGGCGGCATGTATACGGTTAAGGTAAATGCGTTTTCGGACGATAAGTATAGGAAATATTCTCTGAAAAATACGGAGCAAAGAGTAGAAGTAAAGGAAACCATCGAATATAAAAAGGTAGATGTGGCAGCTGAGATCAAATCGGAATCACAGGTAGATGTAAAGAAAGAGGATACGAAAAATAATGAAAGCATCAAGGAGGAGTATCTGGCAGATACGGTCAGCTGGGTAGAAAGCACCATAACAGAGGCTGCCTATCTGGAAATTTCAAAGGACAATATTCCGGATCCTCTTACATTGGCCTTTAACGGCTGGTGGTCTCAGATCACGGCATTGAACGTGGTACAGGCCTCTGAACTTGCAACACCGTCAATGCCTCCTGCGGAAACAACACCGCCTGCAGAGAACCCGACGGATGTACCTTCAGAGAATCCGACGAACGTGCCGGCAGAAACCCAGACACCCTCCGGAGAGCCTGCACCTACCATAACCCCTCCGACAGAAACTCTGCCTCCTACAGAGGCACCGACCATGACACCGGTTCCTTCAGCAGAACCATCCCCAAGCCCTTCTATGAGTCCCTCTCCCAGTCCGCTTCCGGTAGAGCTTTCTATCGGGAAGAAGGAAGAGACTGTATACATAGGAACACCGGTAGAGCTTGAGGTAACCGTAAAGAACGGAACCGAAGCTTCCGTGATCATGGCAGAATCATCGGATACTGCTGTGGCAAAGGTACAGGTAAACGGTAAAAAAGTCCGGATCGAAGGTCTTCTGGAGGGAAAAGCAGATATTACCATAAAAGCGCAGACAGGAGAGCAGCAGTCTGCACCTGTTGTATGTACCGTTACCGTAAAAAATGATCCTAAGACCAATACTACAAAGGTATTGAAGGACCTGGAAGGCAGACCGGTTTATGTAGCGGAGAATAATACCTATCGTCAGGCATATTATGCGGATTATTATACAGCATCTAAGTTTTACATCCTCGGAGAGGTAAAATATACCGGCTGGCAGGTAATCGACGGATATTACCGTTATTATGATGCGGCAGGAAAATATGTGACCGGAGAGCAGGTGATCCAGGGTGTAAAGTACAGCTTCAATGACAAGGGCTATCTGAATATGGGAACCGGTGTTATGGGTATTGATGTATCCAAGTGGAATGGTACCATTGACTGGAAGGCTGTTAAGAATGCAGGCGTATCCTATGCGATCATCCGCTGCGGATATCGCGGATCCTCCCAGGGAGCACTGATCAAGGACTCTAAATTTGAGGAGAATATCAAGGGCGCGACCAATGCAGGAATTAAGGTGGGCATTTACTTCTTTACACAGGCAATTGACAAGACAGAGGCTGTGGAGGAAGCGTCCATGGTATTGGAATGTATCAGAAATTATAATATTACCTATCCGGTATTTCTGGATGTTGAGCCCAGCGGCTCTTCAAGCGGAAGAGCTGACCGGCTGGATGTTACAACGCGTACGGAAATCTGCAAGGCATTCTGTGAGACGATCAGACAGTACGGATATACGCCGGGGATCTATGCAAACAAAACCTGGTTGGAGACCAAGCTGGATATGAATGTATTAAACAGTTATAAGATCTGGCTTGCCCAGTATGCATCTGCACCGACCTATCAGGGCAGATATGATATGTGGCAGTACAAATCTACCGGAAAGATCTCCGGTATCAGTACGGATGTAGATTTGAATATGAGTTATTTGGGATATTAGGGGAAAATCTTTATACTAGCCATATATGGGAAAGTATGATATACTTATATCCAAAGACAAAAGAAACAGTAAGCAGACAACGTTAAAATAAAGACAAGGAATAACAGGAGTATACTATGAGAACTTATTTAGTGACAGGCGGTGCCGGTTTTATCGGTTCCAATTATATTCATTACATGTTTAAAAAATATGACAATGATATCCGCATTATCAATGTGGATGCACTTACCTATGCAGGAAATCTGGAAAATCTGAAGGACGTGGAGAATAGGGATAATTATACCTTTGTAAAGGCTGATATCTGTGATAAGGAAGCAATCGAGAAGATCTTTGCTGAAAATGATATTGACCGTGTCGTACATTTCGCAGCAGAAAGCCACGTAGACAGAAGTATCCGTAATCCTGAGATTTTTGTACAGACCAATGTATTGGGTACGGCAGTTATGTTAAACTGTGCAAAGGCGGCATGGGAGCAGGAAGACGGTACCTTTAAGGAAGGCAAGAAGTTTTTACATGTTTCTACGGATGAGGTTTACGGATCTTTGCCGGATGATGACAATGCATTCTTCTATGAGACAAGCCCTTATGATCCTCACAGTCCTTATTCTGCAAGTAAGGCAAGCTCGGATATGTTGGTAAAGGCATATATGGATACTTATAAATTCCCTGCCAATATTACCAATTGCTCTAATAATTACGGCCCTTACCAGTTCCCGGAGAAGTTCATTCCTTTGATGATCAATAATGCATTAAAGGGTGAGAAGCTTCCCGTATACGGTGACGGCAAGAACGTGCGTGACTGGCTGTATGTGGAGGATCATGCGAAGGCGATCGACATGGTACAGGAGCAGGGCAGATTGTTCGAAACCTATAATGTAGGCGGCCATAATGAAAAACAGAATATTGAAATTTTACACATTATCTTGGAAACATTGCAGGAAATGCTTGCAGATGATGATCCGAGAAAGAAACTGGTAAGTGAAGAGCTCATTACCTATGTGGCAGACCGAAAAGGTCATGACCGCCGTTATGCGATCGCACCTGATAAGATCAAGGCAGAGATCGGCTGGTATCCGGAGACTATGTTTAAGGAAGGTATCCGTAAGACCATCCAGTGGTATTTTGAAAATGAAGACTGGATGAAGAATGCCACCAGCGGCGAGTATCAGAAATATTATGCTGATATGTATGAGAAGAAATAATTGAAAATCAGAAGATCAAAGGGATTGCTGCACAAAATGCAGGAATCCCTTCGGTGCGTAAAAATAGGAGGAATTTTATCATGAAAGGAATTATATTAGCAGGCGGTTCAGGAACCAGATTGTATCCGTTGACGAAGGCTATCAGTAAGCAGATCATGCCGGTATATGACAAGCCCATGATCTATTATCCCTTATCTACTTTAATGCTGGCAGGAATCAGAGAGGTGCTGATCATTTCCACCCCCAGGGATCTTCCGGTATTTGAGGAGCTGTTAGGAGACGGCAGTCAGTTAGGAATGAAGATTTCCTATGCAGTGCAGGAGTCACCCAGAGGACTTGCAGATGCCTTTATCATTGGTGAGGAATTTATTGGTAAGGATAATGTGGCATTGGTATTGGGTGATAATATTTTCTACGGACAGAGCTTTTCCAAATTGTTAAAGGAAGTAGCATCCAGAGAGACCGGTGCAACTATTTTCGGATATTATGTGCGCGATCCCAGAGAGTATGGCGTGGTAGAATTTGATGAAAACGGCAAGGCACTTTCCATTGAAGAGAAGCCGGAGAATCCCAAGAGTAACTAT
>CAYXQG010000151.1:0-4898 GCA_964467405.1 uncultured Acetatifactor sp.
CTTTGACCAGATGCAGGAGCTTGATATCGTAGAAGCCTATATTATGGTAGAGGTTCCCCGCTAGTAAGAAGAAACTCCGGGTGCTGTAAAAGCACCTTGGATTTTCCCTATTCTGTCCGGGAAATGCAGCATGGTTCTTTGGCTTGGAGGAAAGAGATGAGAAAGAACAGTATTAAAAATACGCGTATTAATGGTGAAGTACAGAAGGTACTTGCTGAGATCATACGCGGTGAAATAAAGGATCCCAGAATCAGTCCCTTGACCAGTGTGGTTTCTGTTGAGGTCGCACCGGATTTAAAGAGCTGTAAGGCATGGATCAGTGTCCTTGGTAATGAGGAAGCAAGACAGGCTACCTATCTGGGACTGAAAAGCGCAGAAGGATTTATCAAATCCAGACTGGCAAAAGAGATCAATCTTCGTAATACACCAAGTATTACATTTATTATGGATCAGTCTATTGAATATGGTGTGAACATGTCAAAGAAGATTGATGATGTTATGGCTTCCGCATCGACAGAAGCAAGTGAAGAGTAAAATTTCGAAGAGAATAGGAGCCTCGCTGACGCGGGGCTTTCTATTGTATGAAAGGTATGGTGATACGGATGCATATACTTCAGGAATGTGAAAATGCACAGAGGATCGGAATCAGCGGTCATGTCAGACCGGACGGGGATTGTATCGGTTCCTGTCTGGCTTTATACCGTTATTTAAAAAAGAATCTGAATAACCGGGTATATATAAAGGTATATCTGGAAAATCCTTCCCATGTTTTTGAAAAAATGGCAGGATTTAGCGAGATTGTGACAGGTTATCCTGCAGAAGAGGCCTTTGATGTATTTTTTGCGTTGGATTGTAATGAAGAAAGACTGGGACAGGCTAAGGAATATTACGGCAATGCTTCCAAAAAGATCAATATCGATCATCATATCAGTAATGCAGGCTGCGGTGATGTGAATTATATTAAGCCGCAGGTTGGCTCCACCAGTGAGCTGATCTATGATCTGATCGTGGCAGAAGGAAAAGAAGACAGCCTGGACAGAGAACTGGCAGAAGCAATTTATATCGGTGTGATTCATGATACAGGTGTATTTCAGTATTCCAATACCACATCCAAAACCTTGCATATGGCTGCAAAGCTTATAGAGTACGGTTTTGATTTTCCAAAACTGATCGAGGAAACCTTTTACCAGAGAACGTATCTGCAGACACAGATTTTGGCACATGTACTGTTAAACAGCACCGGATATATGGATGGACAGTGCATGGTGGGCACAATGCAGAAGGAAACGATTGAGCAATATGGTGCTTCTTCTCATGATTTTGAAGGGATTGTGAATCAGCTGAGAAATATAAAGGGAGTGCACTGCGCTGTATTTATACATCAGACAGGTGAGGCGGAGTATAAGGTCAGCCTGCGGACTGATGAATGGGTTAATGCAGTTGAGGTGGTTTCCGTCTTTGGGGGTGGTGGCCATGTCAGAGCGGCAGGTTGTACCATACAGGGAAGTCTGGAAAAATGTACGGAAGGGCTTCTTGTACAGATTGAGGAACAGTTAAAGAAAAACGGAGCGCTATAGGATGTATAATGGTATCATTAATATATATAAGGAAAAGGGCTTTACCTCCCATGATGTGGTAGCAAAAATGCGTGGGATCTGTAAGCAGAAGAAGATCGGACATACGGGAACGCTGGACCCGGATGCAACAGGAGTGCTTCCTGTGTGCCTTGGAAGCGGTACCAGATTATGTGATATGCTGACAGAGAAGGATAAGGAATACGTGTCAGAACTGCTTTTGGGTGTGGAGACAGATACCCAGGATATTACCGGGCAGGTATTGAGCAGGAAAGAAATTGTTACGGATGAAGCCTTGATCCGTGATGTGATTTTAAGCTTTCAGGGAGAGTATATGCAGGTGCCGCCCATGTATTCCGCATTAAAGGTAAACGGGAAGAAGCTTTATGAGCTGGCCAGAGCAGGCAAGGAAGTGGAACGACAGGCAAGACCTGTAAGCATACATGAAATTGAAATATTGGAAATGAAGCTGCCGGTGGTGAAAATCCGTGTTGCCTGCTCTAAGGGAACCTATATCAGGACGCTCTGTGCGGATATAGGGCAGAAGCTGGGCTGCGGCGGTACAATGCAGAGTCTTTTGCGGACAAGGGTAGGTATTTTTAAGCTGGAGGATGCGATCACACTGGAACAGTTGGAAAAGCTTAGGGATGCAGAAAAAATACCGCAGGTATTGTATGAAGTGGACCGTGTATTTGCAGATTGTCCTGCCCTTCATATTCTTCCGGCATACAAAAAGCTGATCGATAACGGAAACTCTTTTTATGCCAATCAGACGATAGAAGCTAAGACATATCCGGAGGAACAGTGGGTCAGAGTTTACGGAGCAGATAAATTCTACGGAATCTATGCCTACGAAGAGGAAAAACATCGCTATAAGCCGGTCAAAATGTTTTTAACACAGGAATAAACGGAGATTCAGACTGCATGGAAATCATTACGGGTACATTGGAATTTGAACTGAATAAGGATACTGCGGCAGCCATTGGTAAGTTTGACGGCATCCATTTGGGACATCAGAAGCTTTTGGAGGATATCCTTCAGAAAAAGACAGAGGGATTAGCTGCCTGCGTATTTACCTTTGATCCTTCTCCTGCGATTTTCTTTGGGGTGTCGGATAAGGCGGAGCTGACGACAAAGGAAGAAAAACGTAAGCTTTTTGAAAGCATGGGTGTGGATATTCTGATCGAATTTCCCATGACGGAAAAGACTGCACAAATGCCGCCTATGGCATTTGTAGAAGAAGTTCTGATCAAAAGGATGCATACAAAATATATTGCGGCAGGGACGGATCTGTCCTTTGGTGCAAAAGGAGCAGGCAATGCAGCACTTCTTGATCAGGTAAGCTCTGTATACGGATTTCGTGTCAGGACAATTGAGAAGCTGAAAAAAAACGGTGAGGAGATCAGCTCCACACTGGTACGAAAATGCGTGGAAGCCGGTGATATGACCGGTGCACAGCTTCTTTTAGGCAGGCCTTATTCGATTGTGGGAAAAGTCATACACGGAAAGGCACTGGGCAGGAAGATGGGAATGCCGACGCTGAACCTGCAGCCGGATGAAAATAAGCTTCTGCCCCCCTGCGGTGTTTATTATTCGACTGTTCTATACGGAGGCAGGATGCTTCCTTCAATCACCAATATCGGCTACAAGCCTACGGTGACTAAAGAGCACATTTTAGGCGCAGAAACATATCTTTATGACTTCGATGAAGAAATTTATGGTGAGCATATTGAAGTGCTTCTGCTTGCATTTAAAAGACCGGAAAGAAAATTCTCTTCCTTGGAGGAATTACATGCACAGACACAGATGGATCTGGAAGAAGGAAAAGCCTACCATTTGTCGAAAAAATGTTGACAGTGATTACACCATGTTGATATAATGCAGACGTGGTGTAATATTTTTGTAACAAACCTGTAATGTATGAGGAGAATTTATGATAAAAGAACAGATGAAAAAGGGAGCAAGACTTGCAGCAGGTGCCGGGTTGGCCGTATGTATTCTGATACAGCCGGCAGATGCATTTGCAATGACAAAGGCAAGAAATATTCTGCAGCAGGCAGGAATTGCTTCCACATTGGATACACAGCTGACACAGGAAGAATATGTGGCAAAGGCACAGGAGGCACAGGGTGCATCATGGGGTTATACCAATATTGGCATAGCCAATGTGGAGACCGGTAATCTGAATGTCCGTGAAGAGGCATCCACTACAGGTAAATTAGTGGGTAAGATGCCGAAGAATGCGGCTTGTGAAGTGATAGATGCGGATGCGGGAAACGGCTGGGCACATATTAAGTCAGGAGAGGTAGAAGGCTATGTAAAAACGGACTATCTGTTGATGGGACCGGATGCGAAGCTTCGTGCCAACGAATTAGTAAGATCAGTCGTGATAGCAGATACGGATGGCTTGAATGTTCGTGATGATGCAAGCGTGGACAGCGCTGTATTGACACAGATTTTAAAGGGCGTGGAAATGGAATATGTGGAAACTTTGGACGGATGGTATAAAGTTTCCATCGATAGTGAAGAAGGCTATGTTTCTGCAGAATATGCCCATGTAGAGGAAAATCTGGATACAGCAGTAACCATGACAGAGCTTTTATACGGACAGGGTGTATCCGATGTGCGTGTGGAATTATGTGAATATGCAAAGCAGTTTGTAGGAAATCCCTATGTATGGGGCGGTACAAGCCTTACCAAGGGAGCGGATTGCTCCGGCTTTGTGCTTAGTGTATTTAAGAAATTTGGCGTTAAATTAAGTCATCATTCCGGTACACAGGCCAAGGAAGGTACCAAGATCAGCCATGATGAACTGCAGGCAGGAGATCTGATCTTCTATGCCAACAGCTCAGGAACCATTAATCATGTGGCAATCTATCTGGGAGGCGGTCAGGTTATTCATGCCAGCAGTCCTAAGAGTGGTATTAAGATCAGTAAATATAATTACAGAACACCGGTTAAATATGTCAGCGTGCTTCAAAATTAATGAGCAGCAAAAAAGTAAAAAAAGTTATTTACAATCGTTAAGATATATGGTATTATAGACCAGTATGAGTTTAGCCGACACCCAGATTTGGGACACTCCGACCCGGTCCTGGTGTCAGGTGAGTTTAATTATCAGGAGGAAAAAGAAATGATTTCTAAAGAGAAGAAACAGGCAATTATTGAGCAGTATGGCAGATTCCCTGGGGATACAGGTTCACCGGAAGTTCAGATCGCAGTTTTAACTGCAAGAATCGCAGAACTTACCGAGCATTTAAAGAGCAACCCTAAGGATCATCATTCTCGTCGTGGTATGTACATGATGGTTGGTCAGAGACGTGG
>CAYXQG010000152.1:0-4822 GCA_964467405.1 uncultured Acetatifactor sp.
CCGATGCCTACCTTCACAAAGGACTTCTTAATATCCTCCTGCTTCACATAGGCTCTGCCGTCCTTTGCAGCACTGATTGCTGCCTCATTCATCAAATTCTCCAGATCAGCTCCTGTAAATCCTGCGGTTGTCTGGGCCACCTCTTCCAGATTCACATCCTCTGCCAGAGGCTTATTTTTGGCATGCACTTTTAAAATTTCTGCCCTGCCGCCCACATCCGGTGCACCGACAGTCACTTTACGGTCAAAACGTCCCGGACGAAGGATCGCAGGATCCAGAATATCCACACGGTTTGTCGCTGCCATAACGATGATGCCCTCATTGGCACCGAAGCCATCCATCTCTACTAACAGCTGGTTCAGGGTCTGCTCTCTTTCATCATGACCGCCGCCCATACCGGTACCTCTTCTTCTGGCAACCGCATCGATCTCATCAATAAATATGATACAGGGTGCATTTCTCTTGGCATCCGCGAATAAATCTCTGACACGGCTGGCACCCACACCTACAAACATTTCTACAAAGTCCGAACCGGAAATACTAAAGAAAGGAACTCCTGCCTCACCTGCCACAGCCTTGGCAAGCATGGTCTTGCCGGTACCGGGACGGCCCTCTAAAAGCACACCCTTGGGGATTCTGGCACCTACCCTTGTATACTTGCCGGGATTCTTTAAGAAATCTACGATTTCCTCTAACTCCTCTTTCTCCTCCTTTAAGCCTGCTACCATGCTGAAATTCACCCTGTTGTCACCGGTTACCAGCTTGGCGTGGCTCTTTCCGAAGTTCATCATCTTATTATTTCCGTTTCCGGCATTATTGTGGGCATTCATCATCACAAAGAATACCACACCGATGGCAAATACCACCAAAAGGGGAAGCATGTAATTCATAAACCAGCTTTCCCGCTGAATATCTTCTACAATGGGCTCATATCCGTACTCTCTGACCAACTGCTCCAGCTCCCGGATATCTGTTGCATAAATTTCCTCCGTACTGTTAAGGAAAACAACCTCTGCATAACCGGTGGGTGCTTCACTGTTAGGATAAATATAGATTTCCCTGACATCTCCGCTCTCCATATCCTCTACCAGCTCTGCCCGGGTATAATTGGTGTCCTGGCTTCTGCCAAAATGCAATGCACACAGTATGACCGACATCAGGACGATCATGATAAAATATGAACCTATAAAACTTTTGCCGCCTTGTTTCAAATCGGGCCTCCTACTAAATAAATATATTCCTTACAAAATCCGGGCAGCATATGCTGCCCGAAAGATTAATCAAATGATATAATTCCGATATACGGAAGGTTTCGATATCTCTGATCATAATCAAGTCCGTAGCCAACCACAAACTCATCCGGGATCTGAAATCCGGTATAATCTACATCTACGTCTACCACTCTTCTGTCCGGCTTGTCCAATAAGGTACATAAATGAAGTGACTTAGGTCCTCTGTCACGCAAAAGCTCCATTAAATAGCTTAAGGTACGTCCGGAATCCACGATATCCTCCACAACCAGTACATCCTTATCCTTAATGGATTCATCCAGATCCTTTACGATCTTGACAATACCGCTGGACTTGGTATCTCCTCCATAGCTGGATACGGACATAAAGTCCATGGATACCGGCACAGTGATCCTCTTTGCCAGCTCACACATAAAGAAGCTGCCTCCCTTTAATACACAGATCAGATGGATCTGTTTTCCCTCATAATCCTTGCTGATCTTTTCGCCGATCTCTTTGATCCTCGCATCTACTTCTTCTTCCGTTAAAAGTACCTTAACATGCTCTGCCATCGTTTCCTCCGTTCCCCTATTCTGCATCATATGGCTCATATGTGATCTGCAGAATATGTTCTGTATTTTCACTCACTTTATAATATTCACTGATACGATACCCTACTAACCAAAGGATATGACTGCCCTCTGCCAAAACCGGTACTCGATCCCTTTCCTGTCTGGGGATCTTTTCATTGATCATGTAATCCTTTAGTTTTTGATGCTGCAGGCCTTCCCCGCTTTTCATACACAGATAGTCTCCCACTTGCCGGGTCCGTATCTCT
Organism: uncultured Acetatifactor sp.; assembly: GCA_964467405.1. Taxonomy (GTDB): domain Bacteria; phylum Bacillota; class Clostridia; order Lachnospirales; family Lachnospiraceae; genus Acetatifactor. The sequence goes on from CAYXQG010000152.1 coordinate 2,068, forward strand.
AAATATTCTTTTATTTTATCATAATCCAGCCATTTCGTATACTTATTTTGCGGAATATCATGGATTTTTATGTCCTCCGCTTTTCTTAAAAAGCTCTTAAGGCAAATTTCACCACAGCCCTGCAGGGATATTCTGCATTCCTCCAGAGCAAGCTTTTGCCTCTCCACCTGTACTGCCGGCCACAGGATTTTCTCCTCCTGTCCTCTCTCCAGACAGATCCTGCCGTATACTCTGCTGCACCGGATGCCGTAGGGCAAATGTATGCAGCGGTTTCCTTCCTCTGTAAATAAGGTCAGTACCTTCTCTATATGCAACGCCGTAATATCCTGCTGCATGGGGGAAAGCTGCTTTAACAGCTGTAACAATATGCGCTTTTGGATCATGCCATGCTGCTGCAGAAAGCTCTCCCTGTCAAGGACAAAGCCATCCTTTTTCTCCTGGACCAGGCAATGCAGACGGGCTTCCTGTACCTGCTCTTCTATATAATTCTCTGTTTCTGCCAAAATATCCGCTGTACGCGTCATATTTGCCACACAGCCTCCTGCGATCTGCTCCTGTGCATAGGGCAGGATATGATGTCTGATCCTGTTTCTGGTATAATCATCGCTGTCATTGGTGCTGTCATGCCGGTAGGCAATCCCTCTTTCTGCCAGATAGCCTTCTATTTCCGCCCGTTCCAGACATAGTATGGGACGGATGATCCCCTCTCTTACCGGCCGTATGCCTGCAAGCCCCGTCAAACCGGTTCCCCGAAACAGATGAAACAGCATGGTCTCTGCCCTGTCATTGCTGTTATGTGCCACAGCGATCTTCTGACAGTGCTGTTTCTTCTGAATCTCTGAAAAGGCCTGATAACGGGCTCTTCTTCCCGCCTCCTCTTCGGAGCAGTTTAAGGCAGCTGCCTCTGCCGGAATATCCCTTTCCACCAGATAAAAAGGAAGCTCATATTCTGTACATAACGCCTTCACATATGCGGCATCCTCCCCGGCATCTGCACGGATCCCATGATTTACATGCACAACATGCAGCTTAAGCTCAAACTCCTCCCTTAGGGCAAGCAATACAAATAAGAGGCAGACAGAATCTGCCCCTCCTGAAACACCGACTACCACACTGTCATTCTTTTTAAGCATACTATAGCGGTTACAATATTCCCGCACCTTTGCTTCAATCTTCCTTTGCATGTTTTGTTTCCCTGTCATTTTAGGGTCTCCCTATGATTTCCTTTATACTATACCGATAATCCTCCAAAAAAGTCAATATTTACTGCTTCGGAACAGATATTTTTATCTTCCCCCAAAGATACCCAGTACAACAACCGTCATATCATCCGCTACCCGTCCGCCGCTGCAGCGCAGGGCAAACTGCAGTATCTTTCGGGCCATTTCGCCGGGATTGATCTCCTGCAGATCCTCTATATAGCCCCGGAGCATGTCCTCATACCCTCCTGCAGATAAGGCATCCGTCACACCGTCCGTCACCAGAATGATATAATCATTTTCAATTAACTCGCGGCTGACCGGCTCTGTGGATACCTTGGTCAGAATACCAAGAGGCAGCGTGTTCATGGCAATCCGTTCCACATAGGAACTGCTCTTTAAAAAAGTAGCTGCCGCACCGGCCTTTCGAAATTGACACATCCCGTTATACAGATCCAGGCTCACCACATCCAGGGTGGACATATTCTGCTCCCTGCCATCTGCTGCCAGCGTGCCATTTAACAGACTCATGGCAGTGTCCGTATCAAAGCCGGCCTCGATCAGCTTTTCCATCAGATCCAGAACCTGTTCACTGTCCCGGCACGCCTTCTCACCGGAGCCCATCCCGTCTGATAAAAATACCGTAAGCTTTCCCTTCACCGACTCGATAACAGAATAATTGTCCCCGGAAACTGTCTCATTTTCCTTTACCGCCTTTGCATAGCCGGGCAGCACCATAAGCTTAGGTTCCTCTACAAATAAAAAGTTTTTTTCCTCCTTATCCAGTGCATAGGGACCGGTCACGGATGCCAAAAGCCTGTGATCCAACAATACGGAAAGCATGCCTGCTACCTCTGATGCCGTATATCCGCTACTTTTTGCGGCATACATACTGACTCCCAGAGACATATGTGCCTGCCCGGGATCCTGTATGTAGTAAATATCCGTTACGATTATTTTTTCCGTGCGCAGTGCACGGATGATCTTCTTTTCCAGCCCTTTGGGCAACGGCTGAAACCGGAATGCTTCTGCTGCCGCTTTCGATAATATATTTGACATTTCCGCCATATTCTTACAAAGTATCTGCTGCCCTTCCCAAAGCTTCTTTGTTTCCAGCACCTGCTGCCTGTCCTCGCCCTCCGTATTACAGTCATGGGCAAAGCTGTCTGCCAGCTCTCGAAATGAAGCTGCATAGGTTAACAGCTTTTTCTGACTGTAATCCGACACCATGATCTGCCTGTGGTTCTGTTTGCTCCTGCCTCCCGTTATCGCCATGCTTCCCATCCTCTCCTTTTAACGATAACGTCTATTATATCCCTGTCCGTAATGATTTTTTGTCAAAACTTCAGATACACCTTCCCCATCTCATCGACATTTTTTATAAAACAAAAGGAGCGTCGGTTCATCCCGCGCTCCTAATTCTCCTGCATAAATACAGTTTCATCCTCATATACCAGTCCGAAAAGCTTCCTTGCCATTTCCTCAATATATTTTAAGGTCTTGGTTTCCTTCTCGTACTCCTCTATTTTTTGCGACTCTGCCTCTAACTGTGCAAT
>CAYXQG010000153.1:0-4809 GCA_964467405.1 uncultured Acetatifactor sp.
GTTAAATGTAAACAGTGAAGGAAAACTGATTCCCAGATATAAGATCAGGACAAAGAAGAAGGTGATTCAGGCCATTGTGGAGCAGATGGAGAAGCATGCCCGGAATGGTATGGCGTATGACGGAAAGTGCTATATATGTCATTCAGTCTGCTATGAGGATGCAAAGGCAGTAGCGGAACTGGTAGAAAGTCGTTTTCCCAATCTGGACGGAAAAGTTTTGATCAATAATATCGGTACCACCATCGGAAGTCATACCGGTCCCGGTACAGTTGCCCTTTTCTTCTGGGGAGACGAGAGAGAAGTATAAACTATTTATGTAAGGATTTATAAAGGATGTTTATGAAGAAGTTAATTCGATTATGCGGGATTCTCCTATTGGTATTGCTTGTATTTGGACTGATCCTGAAAGGAAAGAATGAAAATGGCGGGGTAGGCACCTGGATCGATATGCTACGCAGAAAGGTCCTGCATATCAATGTGCTGGACCTTTCTGCATCTGTGACAGAGACCCTGGATCAGAATGCCCTGTATGAGCTTGATGATTCTTCTATGTTCGAAGAAGAGCAGGTTATCAGGACGGGGAAGGTTGAGAAGATGCAGGCGACACAGGAATCGGTGCGGGGACTGGATATCCGGCTGGCAGGCTGCCGCTTCTTTCTGAAAAAATCAGAGGATGATTCTTATTACATAGAGTACAATGGCAAGGGCAGGTCACAGACCTATGTGAAGGAAGATGTATTATATGTAAAGGTGTTGGATGGTAAGGAATGGAGCATGAAGGATGAGAGCAGCACAGCAGTTTTATATGTGCCGGCAGATGTGATGCTTGATCAGGTGAAGCTTGAACTGGGTGCAGGAAGTGCTAAGCTGGAAGATTTCCGTACAGCAGTATTTGAGGCAGAGGTTGGTGCAGGAACGCTGCATACCAGTGCTTTGCAGGCGGAGGAGGTATTTTTGTCCGTAGGTGCAGGAGAGATTGTCGTTAAGGAGGCAGTATTTCAGAATGCAGAGCTGCAGGTTGGCATCGGCAGCTGCAGAATTGAGGGTGCAGTAAACGGCAGCATGGAAGCGGACTGCACTATGGGACAGACGATACTGGTACTGGAGGGAGAAGAGCCGGATTTTGATTATGAGATAAAGACTGTGACCGGCAATATCACCCTTGGAGAAAAGGAGTATGCCGGTCTTTCTGAAGAGAGGGTCATTGCAAATAATGCATCTAAAAAGATGAAGCTGAATTGTGCCATGGGGCAGATAGAAGTGTCCTTTCTGATCCAATAAGCCCTGGTCCGCCAGAGATAGGGATTATAATAAATCGGATAAGTATTTTTCAAAAGGGACACCATGGTTTTGGGGGAGGTGCTCCCTGCCTGCTTCTTCAATTGCTTTTTGAAGAAAATGAGTGGCTTTCTGCATGGCTTCTGTGACCGGAAGACCTTTCACAAGGCAGCCGCACAGAATAGAGGCAAACAGATCTCCGGTTCCGGAAAAATGTTCCCCTGTATAAGGATTTTCTATGTAGAAGGCGTTGTCAGAGGAAATCGCAAGATTCCCGACGGTTGCCTTCTTTTTTTCGTGCTCACAGCGCAGAATGCCGGTTACTACTATGGTTTGTGTGACGGAGGCTTTGTTTAACAAAAGCTCACAAAGATATCGGATTTTTTTCAGATAATCCTCCTTGTGGCTGCAGGAGACCAACTCATGGTAATCCGCATCGGCTAAAAGGCAGAGCTCCGTTAAATTCGGTGTGATCACATTGGCTTTTAAGGTAAGTTCCTTCATGCCCTGCAGCAGCTCCCCGGAGAAACCTGCGTATGTATGCCCTCCGTCCCCCATGACAGGATCTGCCAGATAAAGCGTATCCTTTCCCTGAAAGGCTTCCAAAAAGTGAAGGATTTTTGTAATCTGGCGGGCGCTTGCAGTATATCCGGAATAGATGCCGTCAAAGGATATGCCGAGCTTTAGCCAGTTATCGGTAATGAAATCCATTTTGTCGGTATAATCATCCAGGTAATAGTTCTCAAATTCGGTCTGTGCTGACAGGACGGCAGTGGGAAGCGGGCAGGCCTGCATACCCATGACGGAGATAACAGGAATGGCTGCTGTAAGGGAACATTTCCCAAAGCCGGACAGATCGTTGATCAAAGCAATTCGTTTCATAATATTCCTCAGTATATATCATTATTTTCTTTAGTTTCACACAAAAGTGGATGTGTGAAAAGTGCCAACATATATTTTTTTGACAATGCCAGTTTAGGAAAATGACTTTTCAAAAAGAGAGGTTACAAAGGGGCAGCTCTTTCCTTGTAAGTAATGCACAAAAAGAGGAAAAATACGGAAAACAGATTGCTTTTCCAAGGAAAGACAAGTATACTTTTTATGTGGCAAAATTGCATGAATATGCAATTAATGATTTCATAATAGGAGGGTTTATAATGAAGAAAGGTAATTTTGGCATCAGATTGGCAGCTTATGGAGTAGTCGCATTTTTCCTGGCATATATGGGCGCTGCAACATTATTATTTTTACTGTTGGGCGTAGCATTGCTTGCTGAGAAGAATGAGTGGACAGTCCGTCAGATCCTTCAGGCACTGGTACTGTGCTATGTGGCTTCTATCGTAAGAAGCATATTCGGTATTGTGGACTTTATCGGAAAAATTCCGCTTCTGGGTACTTTATGGAATGTACTGACCGGTATTGTTTATGGAGTGGTCGATCTGGCAGTTTTGGTATGTGCCATCGTAGGTATTATCAGAAATTTAAAGGATGAGGATGCTTCTATTCCTGTGGCAAGAAAGTTTGCAGACTGGGTATGCGGCGCAGCAAGCAAGGCAGTTGCAACACCTGCTAAGGCAGTAGAGCAGAAAGAGGAAGCATAAAGAAGGGTGTCTGCAGAGGACATACGGAGGTAGCAGCATGAAGGTAGTGGCAGTGTACGGAAGTCCCCGTAAGGAGGGCAATTGCAATACTTTATTAAAGGAAGCCGTTCGAGGTGCCAGGGATGCAGGACATGAGGTAATCGAATATTACATAAATGATATGAATGTGAAGGGATGTCAGGGATGCAGAGCCTGTCGGGCATATGAGGGCTTCTGCGTACTGGAGGATGATCTGAAACCATATTGGGATCAGGTACAGGAGGCAGGTGCGCTGATGGTTTCCGCACCGAATTACTGCAGCCTGATCTGCGGTCCTATGCTTACTTATATGAACCGTCATTATTGCATTCTGACTAATGAAAATAAAACCAAGTGGACATCGGGTAAGAAGATCGTGGGTATTTTCTCCCAGGGAAACGGTAACAGGGAAGCATATTTGGATAAATATGAGCATTTTCTGCGTGATTTCCAATACCGGTCCATGGAAAGACATGCACTTATTGTGCATGCAGGACAAACACCGGCCGCCCGGAGTCCGGAATTAATGGCACAGGCTTATGAGGCCGGCAGAACCTTATAATTGGCAGAAGAGAGGGACGGAGAATGACAAAGAAGCATTCTGTTTTGGAAATGTATGATATTGTTACCGGACAAAGAACAGTATTGGCAGAGTTTGATCATTTGATCGAGGCACCTAACTGGTCTGTGGATGGTACATATCTTGTCTATAACAGTCAGGGAAAAATATATAAATTTGATTTGGAAAGCAGGATAAGTGAAGAAATCCCTACTGCTTATGCAGTTAATTGCAACAATGACCATGTGCTGGCGGCAGATGGGAGCGCAATTGCTGTCAGTCACGGCACAAGGGAGGACGGGCAGTCCAGAATTTATGTCATACCTTTTAAAGATGGTATGCCCAGACTGATCACGCCCATGGGACCCAGCTATTTACATGGCTGGTCACCGGATGGCAGTACATTGACTTATTGTGCAGAACGGAATGGGGAGTATGATATTTATACGATTCCCGCAGCAGGCGGTGAAGAAATACGTCTGACGGATGCGCCCGGACTAAATGACGGACCGGAGTTTGATCCTACGGGCACATACATCTGGTTCAATTCTGTCAGAACCGGAAGAATGCAGGCCTGGCGTATGAAGGCAGATGGCTCCGAACAGACCCAGATGACCTTTGATGAAGAGTGGAACACCTGGTTTCCCCATGTTTCGCCGGATGGTAAAAAGGTGGTAATGCTTGCTTATCATTATAAGGATCTGGAGCCTTGGCAGCATTTGCCGGATAAGCATGTAGAGCTTCGGCTTATGTCTGCAGAGGGTGGTAAGGCTGAGACCATTATTCGTTTGTTTGGCGGCCAGGGAACCATAAATGTCAATTCCTGGGCACCGGACAGCAAACGGTTTGCTTTTGTCAGCTATAGACAGGATTGACAGGAACAGTCCCTATGGCAGATAAAGGTGCGGGATGCCCGGCTACAGGCAATAAAATGCTTGACAAATGAAGGACATACAGATATATTCTATATAGAATACCAGGGTTAGAAGACATGGACCCCGGTATCGTTATATAGGTAAAACGATGAGGAAGAGGAGTACGGATTACCACTTAACAGAGAGAGCTGCCGGATTACTGCTGCGAGGTGGCTTAAAGGAAGGGATTCGGAAGGTAGCTTCTGAGGATGCAGGTTGAAATCATAGTAAATCTGCACGATTTATCCACGTTACAGGATAGGGCTTTAGGGGAATTTATATGGTTTCCGAAGAAGCCGCAAAGACAGCATAAGCTGTGAACAAAGGTGGTACCGCGTTTATGACGCCCTTTGCTGATGAAAGTCGGCAAAGGGCTCTTTTGTTGTAAGAAAGGAGTTTATATGAGCAAAGAATTAGCTAAGACCTATGATCCTAGGGG
>CAYXQG010000154.1:0-4753 GCA_964467405.1 uncultured Acetatifactor sp.
CTGTACCCCTGAACTTCAGATATTCTGCAGAAGAGATTGAATATTGTGTGAATCTGGCAGAAGCAGATGTGCTGGTATTCGGAAATCCCTTTATCGGTCGTGTGGAGGAGATTGCAGACCGTATCAGCAAAGGAAGACTTCTTATTTATGTAGGAGAAGGATGCCCCGGATTTGCAGATGATTATACTTCTTTGTCAGCCAATTGCTCCAGCCAGTCTCCTGCGATTGCTCTTTTTGAGGATGATGATGCAGCTATTTATTTTTCATCCGGCACAACAGGCTTTCCGAAGGCAATTCTTCATAAACACAGGAGTCTGACCCATGCCTGTCTTGTAGAACAGAACCATCATGGTCAGACCAAGGATGATGTGTTCCTTTGTATTCCACCCCTGTATCACACCGGTGCCAAGATGCACTGGTTCGGCAGTCTTTTATCAGGAGGCAAGGCCATCCTTTTAAAGGGTACCAAGCCGGAATTTATCCTGGATGCGGTTTCAAAGGAAAAATGCACCATTGTCTGGCTGCTGGTTCCATGGGCACAGGATATTGTAGAGGCCATAGAAAGCGGCAGAGTACATTTGGAGGATTATGAACTGGGACAGTGGAGACTGATGCATATCGGCGCACAGCCGGTGCCCCAGAGTCTGATCAAAAAGTGGAAGAGCATATTCCCGAATCATGCCTATGATACCAATTACGGTCTGTCAGAGTCCATCGGACCGGGCTGTGTTCACCTGGGTGTAGAGAATATCCATAAGGTGGGTGCCATCGGTAAAGCCGGCTATGGCTGGCAGGTAAAAATTGTGGATGAGAACAGAAATCCTGTGAAACAGGGAGAAGTCGGAGAGCTTGCAGTGAAGGGCCCCGGCGTTATGACCTGCTATTATCATGATGAGAAGGCTACCAATGAAGTACTTGCGGACGGATGGCTTTTTACCGGTGATATGGCACAGGAGGATGAGGACGGCTTTATTTTCCTGGTAGACCGTAAGAAGGATGTGATCATCAGCGGCGGTGAAAATTTATATCCTGTTCAGATTGAGGATTTTATCCGTACCAATGCCAAGGTGCATGATGTGGCTGTTATCGGTTTGAAGGATCAGCGACTGGGTGAGATTGCGGCTGCCATCATTGAACTGAAGGAAGGGGAGACCATGACCAGGGAGGAAATGGACACCTACTGCCTGCAGATGCCCCGCTATAAGCGCCCCAGAGAAATTATTTTTGCGGATATTCCGCGTAATCCTACAGGCAAGATCGAAAAGCCGAAGCTGCGTGAAATGTATGGTGCGAACAGACTGATCGCGGAGCAGAATTTAGGATAATAAGCGAGGCTTCGGTTTTTACAAGGGCCGATAGAGCTTTCGTTGATACATACAGAAAGGAAACAGAAATATGAGTGAAGTAAAGATTATGCTGGGCAATGAAGCTATTGCCAGAGGTGCCTATGAGGCCGGTGTGAAGGTATCGGCGGCTTATCCGGGTACACCCAGTACAGAGATCAGTGAAAACATCGTTAAATATCCGGAAATATATTGTGAATGGTCTCCCAATGAGAAGGTAGCAACGGAAGTAGCCATCGGCGCTTCCATCAGCGGTGTCCGTTCCATGGCATCCATGAAGCATGTTGGCTTAAATGTTGCCTCAGACCCCCTTTATACAGCAGCATACTGTGGTGTAAACGGCGGTATGGTTATGGTCGTTGCAGATGATCCGGGTCTGTATTCATCCCAGAATGAGCAGGATACCAGATGTATTGCAAGAGCAGCAATGGTGCCGGTTTTGGAGCCTTCTGACTCTCAGGAAGCGAAGGATTTCATGAAATATGCCTTTGATCTTTCCGAAAAGTATGATACGCCGATCATTCTGCGTACCACCACACGTTTGTCACATTCCCAGGGACCTGTTACCTTGGAGGAAAGATGCGAACCCGTAGATATTCCCTACGAGAGAAATGCAGCCAAGTATGTTATGATGCCCGGTAATGCCAAGGGCAGACATTTATTTGTAGAAAAAAGATTAAAGGAAATGGCAGAGGATGCCAACACAATGCCTGTCAACAGGGTGGAGATGAATGATAAGAAGGTGGGCTTTATTACCTCCGGTATCGCATATCAGTATGTGAAGGAGGTATGTCCGGAGGCTTCCGTATTGAAGCTTGGTTTGGTGCATCCTCTTCCGAAGAAGCTGATTGAGGAATTTGCATCTTCGGTAGATACCCTGTATATCTTCGAAGAGCTGGAGCCCGTAGTGGAGGAACAGGTGAAAGCTTGGGGAATCAAGTGTATCGGAAAGGAAATCTTTACCGTACAGGGCGAATACAGTGCCAATATGCTGCGAAAGGCAGTTTTGAAGGAAGAAGAGGAAATCAAAGCTCCTGCACAGGTACCGGCAAGACCGCCGATCCTTTGTCCGGGATGCCCTCACAGAAGTGTTTACTCCGTATTGAATAAGTTAAAGATTCATGCAGCAGGTGACATCGGATGCTATACCTTAGGTGCAGTTGCGCCTCTCAGCGTGGTCGATACCACAGTATGTATGGGTGCAAGTATTTCCACTCTGCATGGTATGGAAAAAGCAAAGGGTAAGGAATATATCAAAAATTGGGTAGCCGTAATCGGAGATTCTACCTTTATGCATACAGGTATCAACTCTCTGATGAATATGGTATATAACCAGGGAACAGGTACGGTCATGATCCTGGATAATTCCACAACCGGTATGACAGGTCATCAGGACCATGCAGCTACCGGCAAGACCTTAATGGGCGAAGAAGTACCCGCCATCAATATATATCATTTGTGCAAGGCACTTGGCATTAAAAATGTCGTAGAAGTAAATGCCTTTGATACGGCAGAATTAGAGCGTATTGTGAAGGAAGAGGTAGCAAAGGATGAGGTATCCGTGATCATTACCAAGTCACCCTGCGTACTTTTGAAGGGCAATAAATTTACTACCAAGTGTAAGCCGGTTCCCGAAAAGTGTAAAAAATGCGGCATGTGCTTAAAACCGGGCTGCCCTGCCCTTACCAAAAATGCGGACGGCACCGTTTCCATTGATGCTACCATGTGCAATGGCTGCGGTCTTTGCAAGGGTATTTGCAAATTTGGAGCAATAGAGACTGTAGAAGCTTAGAGCATAGGACGGATTGCGGAAAAGAGGAAGTTATGAAGACAAAGAATATTATGATAGTTGGTGTTGGCGGACAGGGAACCCTGTTAACCAGCCGTATCTTGGGCGGTATCACAGTGGCAGCAGGCTATGATGTGAAGCTGTCTGAGGTACATGGTATGGCACAGCGCGGAGGAAGTGTGGTTACTTTTGTGCGCTATGGTGAAAAGGTAGCTGAGCCCATTGTAGAGGAAGGACAGGCAGATGTGCTGATCGCCTTTGAAAAACTGGAGGCCCTTCGCTATGCCCATTTTTTGAAAAAAGACGGAGCCATTGTGGTAAACGATCACAGGATCGATCCGATCACTGTTGTAACAGGTATGGCCGAATATCCTGAGAATATTATTGAAAATCTGGAAAAAGAGCATCATGTATACCGGGTAAATGCTATGGAAGAGGCTTTGAAGCTGGGCAATTCCAAGGTATTTAACATCATTGTACTGGGAGTTGCTGCCAAGCATATGGATTTCTCCAAGGAAGCATGGCTTGAGGTGATTGAAAAGACGGTACCTCCGAAAACAGTGGAGATCAATAAGAAAGCCTTCTTGTTAGGCTTTGAAAGCTAGAAAAAGGGCAGGATAAGGGAAGCACTGTCAGAAAAACAGGGAGGCTGCTATGGTCATCGACTTTCATACACATATATTTCCGGATGCGATCGCTGCACGTTCCATAGAGCTCCTTTCCAATGCTTCAGGTATTCAGGCTGCAACGGACGGTACCTTAAACGGTTTACTTGCTTCCATGGACAAGGCCGGTGTAGATATGTCCGTGATTCTGCCTGTGGTGACGAAGCCTTCTCAGTTTGAAAGTGTCAATACCTTTGCAAAAGAGGTAAACGACCGGTATAAGGGGAGGTTGCTGTCATTTGGCGGAATCCATCCGGATTGTCAGGATTATAAGGCTGAGCTTGAGAAGATTAAGGATCTGGGGCTTCCCGGCATCAAGCTTCATCCGGATTATCAGAAGGTCATGATCGATGATATACGATATCGCAATATCATCCGATATGCTGATGAGCTTGGACTGATCATTGTAGTGCATGCAGGCGTGGATATCGGTCTGCCGGATCCTGTGCATTGTCCTCCGGACAGAGTGCGCCGGATCATAGAGGATATCAGGCCCTGTAAGCTTGTACTGGCACACATGGGCGGCTGGAAGCAATGGGAAGCGGTATATGATTGTCTGGCAGGAGAAAAGGTCTGGCTGGATACAGCCTTTACCTTTGCCTATATTGAGCCGGATATGTTTCGAAAACTCTTAAAGAAGCATGATCCCGACAAGATCCTGTTTGCAACAGACTCTCCATGGAGCGATGCAATGAAAGATATACAGGCACTGAAAGGGCTGGTAGGTGATCCTGAGCTTGCAGAGGATCTTTTGTGGAGAAATGCGCAAAGATTATTGGAAATGTAATATTTTAAGGAAACCCTTGCATTTTTTGCAAGGGTTTTGTATAATAAAGATACTTTAATGGTTTAAAGCGTTGGTTTGCAAAACTTTAAAGCGATAAAACGAAAATGGGGGACAAAGTTATGCTTGTCAAAATTATTTTTCTGTTAATCTTTTTTGGTATTATGATCGC
>CAYXQG010000155.1:0-4722 GCA_964467405.1 uncultured Acetatifactor sp.
CATGCACATACAACAAGACTGCATGCACATCTCCATCATCATAGTAGTAGTGAAGCCTGACTTTTTCATATTGTGTTCTCCTTTCCATTTTATTCACCTACCCGCTAGGTTGGTTTTAATATAGCACGCAAAACCTACCTTGTCAATAGGTATTTGAAAAATTTGGTATTTCTTTATCAGTATGCTGGTGAATGTAAACACATCCGCTTTTGCTTTCAGCTCCTGCACTTCCTATCGTAATAACAGCAATGCGTCCTCATAAAGATACGAGGTTACTTTCAGATAAAGGCGGTTTTAATGTATCAAAAGGTGGTTTTTCGGGGTCCTAAGTGAAATTAATAAAAGTAATACAAGTATCCCTGTATTTCCATTTTTTCAATATTTTCCTTTTTTGCTCCGGAAAAGTCGAGTTTATTATATCTAAATCTTTCTAAAAACCACCTTTTGATACTTTCATCTCTCCAAAAACCACCTTTAGATACTTTTGTGGAAAGGCAATCATCCGCATCATGTCCCCCCAAACAAAACTCCCTATTTGCCATTTTAGAGAGTTTTGTTTGTTTAGGTGAAATTTTATCAGAAGGAGAGTTTAAATCCCTGGAATCTGCCAAATCGGGACTCTGAGAGCTATTCCCAAATCTCTTTTCATGGCTTGTGTCGACATAGTGGTTTTGGGGCCTGGGTACGCAAAAACCACCTTTAGATATCTTATAAATTAGATTAAAAAAGATATCAAAAGGTGGTTTTAAAAGTATCAAAAGGTGGTTTTTCGGGGTCCTAAGTGAAATTAATAAAAGTAATACAAGTATCCCTGTATTTCCATTTTTTCAATATTTTCCTTTTTTGCTCCGGAAAAGTCGAGTTTATTATATCTAAATCTTTCTAAAAACCACCTTTTGATACTTTCATCTCTCCAAAAACCACCTTTAGATACTTTTGTGGAAAGGCAATCATCCGCATCATGTCCCCCCAAACAAAACTCCCTATTTGCCATTTTAGAGAGTTTTGTTTGTTTAGGTGAAATTTTATCAGAAGGAGAGTTTAAATCCCTGGAATCTGCCAAATCGGGACTCTGAGAGCTATTCCCAAATCTCTTTTCATGGCTTGTGTCGACATAGTGGTTTTGGGGCCTGGGTACGCAAAAACCACCTTTAGATATCTTATAAATTAGATTAAAAAAGATATCAAAAGGTGGTTTTAAAAGTATCAAAAGGTGGTTTTTCGGGGGTCCTAAGTAAAAGTAATAAAAGTAATGAACTGGTCAGCCGATGCCTTTTGGCCGTACCTGCCTTTAGGCATGGGGTGTGTCAAATCAAGAAAGGATATAGCCGTCTGCCATACCCTTTCCTGATGTCTACATTTTTCCATGTCGGGCATCATGCCTTTTGGAGCAGTCCTGCCTCAGCTTCGGTATACTCAGACTCTGTGTAATCCAGATCAAGGACAAAGTCCCTGGAGTAACCCTTACGGATCATCTTCTGAATGGCATCAAGGCGTTCCTTTTGGATGCCTTCAGCCATGCCTTCAGCTTTGCCTTCTTCAAACTTTTCCCGGTCTCTCATAAACAGCGTCATATACTCCACTCTCCATTCTTCTTTCTCCCTTGCACGGTCAACTGCCGCATCCAGGCGTCTGACAAACGGGCTGTCTCCGCCCTTTCCCGCAAGGTAACACAAAAAATCCGCCAGGTCATCCGAAACATCATCCGCACTTCCATCCGGTGTAAGGATCACCTTTGTGGATTCATCCCCAAGGAACAACCCGTCACATTCATTGCACATGTTCTCAAAGGTGTACAGATGCCGGTCTTTCCCACGAAATGGATTCTGCATACACAAAAAAATGATGTAGCTTTTCTTAAGTTCACTGTACGCAGCCCCTCTTTCAAGCAAATTACAGCCCATTTCTCATCCTAATACTACCTTCACTCAATCCTCTTCGTACTCCCTGAATGTCTTGGCAATCTTATCTGCAATTGCAACAATGTCCACATCTTCTTCCACTTTGGGATCATCAAATACTGCAAAGAATACCGGATAGCCATCCTTAATAACAGTATAAGCTGCAAAATCCGCACTGTCGTAGGCAAGTGTAAACTCACTTGTTAATAAAACCTTGCCCTCATACCGGCACATATCCCAGCCGTTTACAGTGATCTCTTCCTTATTGGCAATCTCCATGGAATAATTGTCTGCACGAATCAAACCTTCACGACTTGTCCAACAAAGTTGTTCACTCATCTCTTCCAAAACATCTGACGCTACGCTGATCTTGGTGATATCTACACCATATAATAATTGCGAGCCCGGATCCGTGTAAGCTCCATAAAGGACAAAATAATTATCGCCCGGTACATAATAGCCATTCGCAGCATGACTTTCTACACTGTCCGGTGTATCTACACAAAATTTTACCGTAGCATTCATTGACAATGTTCTTGGAAGATCCGGATCTTTTTGATACCCTTCCTCTTTTCCATGATCTGTTTTATCCTCAATGGATTCCTTCTTTTCTGCTTCCATGCCTGCATCCTGACCGGTTTCTACGGAGGTTGATCCGGCCTCCCCCTTTTCTTCCTTCTTACCACAGGCTCCGAACACGAAGCACATACCCAATAAAACAACCATTACCTTTAATTTTTTCATCTTGCCTCCTTAATATCCCAGTACGCTCCATCCCACCACCTATAGAGGTGGGGAATTTCTCGCTCACGGCGTTTTAAATGGAGAAAAATTTTCCGACCTTGTGCAGTTGTCAATGTACTGACTGCTCAGGTCTTCTCTCTCACTTCAGTATAGCACAGCATCAAAAACCTGCAAGCAGTTTATAGATGATTGCTGTTTTTATTGTAAAATCTCCTTGCCTTTACATAGTATATAAAATATACTATGTATGATAAAAATGAACAGGTACGCAGAAAAATGTACCTAGTACGTTTTTCCCTACCGAAGGAAGCATGAACAAAGAAACTGCCATGCAAGAATATTCCCTGACGGAAAAGGGCCGCGCCCTTCTGCCACACCGCCATCCGATTCGTTTGATTCACCCAAAAGGAGCTATCCATGAACCGCACTCTTACTTATACCATTACAGCCCATGACCTTCCGGCAACAATCCGGGATTTTCTGCAGGCCAGACAGTATTCCTCCCAGGTCATCAAGGCTTTAAAATCCATGCCGGAAAGTATTTTGATAAACGGCAGATGGGAATATATGAAATATCAGTTAAAGGAGGGAGATCTGCTCTGTGTCCGCATCCGTGAGGAAACCTCCTCCGAAAAGATCCCGCCTGTGGAAATTCCTCTGGACATTGTATACGAGGACGAGGATCTTTTAGTCGTAAACAAGCCGGCTGACATGCCCATTCACCCTTCCTTAAATAATTACCGCAATTCTCTGGCCAATGCACTGGCATGGTACTATGAAAAACAGGGCATTCCCTTTACCTTCCGCTGCATCAATCGTCTGGACAGGGATACCTCCGGTCTTACCATCATTGCCAAACATATGCTCAGTGCAGGTATTCTATCCGGCATGGTGGCCAAGCGCAAGATACACAGGGAATATCTGGCTATTGTCCGGGGCCGGATCTGTCCCGAAGCAGGAACCATTGATGCTCCCATCGGCCGTTTGGAAGGCTCTATTATAGAACGAAGAGTCGATCCCAAAGGAGAGCGTGCCGTTACCCACTACGCCCTGAGGGCATATAAAAACGGGCACAGCCTGCTTTCTGTCCATTTAGAAACAGGCCGTACCCATCAAATACGTGTCCATATGAAATATATCGGTTTTCCCCTGATCGGAGACCGTCTTTACAATCCCGATACGGAGTTCATGACCCGCCAGGCGCTTCATTCCTACCGTCTGCAATTTGAGCATCCCATTACCGGAAGGCCCATGGATTTTACTGCACCTCTTCCGGAGGACATGCTGCAGGTGCTGTAGGTTTTACTCCACTACCTCGATGGTATCAATAACCGGACGGTTTTCCTGCGGCACCACACCGTTTCCGTCCTGGCCGGTGGTATTTTCACAAATATCGTCTACAATATCCATGCCCTCTGTTACATAACCAAAGCATGCATACTGGCCGTCCAGATAGACAGAATCCTGATGCACGATAAAGAACTGGGAGCTGGCACTATCATATCTCTGGGAACGGGCCATGGAAATTGCTCCTCTGGTATGGGACAGGGAATTGGCTACACCATTCTGGGAAAATTCCCCCTTGATCGTTTCCTCAGCTCCGCCGGCGCCGGTTCCTGTCGGATCACCGCCCTGCATCATAAAGTTTTCAATGATTCTATGGAAGGTCAGACCATCATAAAAGCCTTCCTTTGCCAGCTTCACAAAATTTGTGACGGTGACAGGTGCCATATCCGCATCCAGCTCTACACTGATCGTACCCTTATCCTTGATCACAATGTTCACATAATGCTTTCCGCTTAACAATCCTTCTGTATCCTCAGCTGCACTTTCTGCCTGGGATACATTTTCACTGCCTACGCTACTGTCGTTCTCCTGTTTTGTTTTGTCTGCCTTACTGCATCCGCACATAAGAACTGCTGATACAAGGGTAAGCAGTACTGCTTTTCTTAAAGTCCATTTTTTCATATCTTTTCCTCTTTCCTGTAGATTTCTCTATCATTCTAACAGATATACCGATAATGTGAACTACCCATTGTCTAAAGCCAATGGGCTTCCTGCTTCGCAGACCTCGTAA
>CAYXQG010000156.1:0-4694 GCA_964467405.1 uncultured Acetatifactor sp.
ATCATGGTATTGGCATTGGAAATATCCAGACCCGTTTCTATGATCGTTGTGGAGACCAGTACGTCAATTTCTCCTTCCACAAAATCATACATGATCTTTTCCAATTCATTTTCCTTCATCTGTCCATGGGCAAAGGCAACATTGGCCTCAGGTACTAACTTTGCTACCGCTGCTGCCACATCTGCAATATTGTTCACACGATTATAGACATAATATACCTGTCCGTCCCGGGCCAACTCCCTGACAATGGCCTCACGCACCATTTCCTCATTATATTCCATTACATAGGTCTGTATGGGCAAACGGTCATTGGGTGCCTCCTCCAGCACACTCATATCGCGAATACCGATCAGGCTCATATGCAGGGTACGCGGTATGGGAGTTGCCGTCAGAGTCAATACGTCCACATTTTCCTTCAGCTTCTTGATCTTTTCCTTATGGGTTACGCCGAAGCGCTGCTCTTCATCTATGATCAGAAGTCCCAGATCCTTATACTCCACATCCTTTGACAATACCCTGTGTGTACCGATGATTATATCCACAAATCCTTTTTTTAGATCTGCCAGCGCTTTTTTGATCTCTGCTGCAGAACGGAATCTGGACAACAGCTCGATCTTAATGGGAAAGTCCTTCATTCGCTGTACAAAGGTGGTATAGTGCTGCTGTGCAAGGATCGTAGTCGGTACCAGATATACAACCTGTTTTCCCTCCTGCACTGCTTTAAAGGCTGCCCGGATCGCAATCTCCGTCTTGCCATAGCCTACATCTCCGCATATGAGACGGTCCATGATCCTGTTACTCTCCATATCCGCCTTGGTATCCTCTATGGCGCTTAACTGATCCTCCGTTTCCTCAAAGGGGAACATTTCCTCAAACTCTCTCTGCCAGACAGTATCCTTACCATAGGCATAGCCCTGGCTCTGCTGTCTGACTGCATAGAGCTCTACCAGATCCTTCGCCACCTCATTGACTGCACTGCGGACTCTGGTCTTAGTCTTCTCCCACTCCCTGCTGCCCAGCTTATTCAGCTTGGGTGTTTTCGCTACATCTGCTGCAGCATATTTCTGTATCACATCCAGACCGGTGGCCAGGATATAAAGATTGCCTCCGTCACGGTACTCAATCTTCATATAATCCTTTACGACCCTGTCCATCTCCACCTTTTCAATGCCCCTGTAGATACCCAGTCCATGGGACTCATGCACTACATAATCTCCTACCTTCAGTTCATTGAAATCATTGATCTTCTGACCCTGATAGAGCTTTTTTTTCTTCTTTTTTCTTTCCTTGCCGAAAATATCCGTTTCAGAAATGACCACATATTTGATCAGGGGATATTCAAAGCCCTTGTTAACATGACCGTAATAGGTAAGCACCTCTCCTACCTGTACCTCCCTGAACGGATCCTCTGTATAAACCGCATGCAGCTCATTATCCCTCAGATCCTCTGCCAGACGTTTTGCTCTGGTACGGGAGCCGGACAAAAGCAGTACCCTGTAGCCGTTTTTGCGATAATGCTTCAAATCCTTTACCAGGGCCTCAAAGCTGTTATTATAGGAAGAAATGCTTCTGGCTGAAATACTGTATCTTTTCTCCGGTGTGACCAGATCGTTCCTGGTTTCCATCATGGCCAGTGTAACCACAGGTGATCTGTGCATTCTTGCCATGATCTGCTGGCCACTGTAAAGCACGTCCATCTGACCGGGCAGAATATAACCCTTCTTCGCTCTCTGCTCCATGCTCTCCCGAAATTCCAGCTCCACAGCCTTCACATGTTCCTCTATATGCGATGGTTCATCCATAAAAAATACCAGCTGATTTTTCACACTTCCTGCTGCCATCTGTTGAAAAATCTCCGGCAAAGATACCGTATCCTCATAAAAATACCGAATATACCCTTCCAGATTTACCTTGGTCCGGAAGGTAAACAGCTGCTCCTGCAGTTCCTTTATCTGAACAGCAATACGATGTGCCTCCTCCGGCATATGTGCGTCCCGGAATCGTTTTTCCTGTATGTCGGCTTCCTTCTGCACTTTCTGCATGCCCTTTTCCAGCCGCTCTTTATCCAGTACAAATTCCGTTGCCGGATAAATGGTAACGCTGTTTAGGTTTTCTACGGAGCGCTGGCTTAATACATCAAAGCTTCTGATGGAATCTACTTCATCCCCCCACAACTCGATCCTGTAGGGATTTTCCTCTGTCAGATCAAAAATATCAATGATCCCTCCGCGGATGGAAAATTGGCCGCTGCTTTCCACCTGATAATTCTTTTCATAGCCCATGTCTACTAACTTCTGTGCTAACAGCGTTTCATCCAATATGCTTCCCTTTTCGATCTCCAGAATATCCTTACCGTTTTCCCAAAGGACCTGGGGTGTCATCAGGGCCGCAAAGGTGGTCACCAAGGTCATTGGCTTTCTCTCTGCCAGACGGCGCAGTGTCCTGATACGTTCCCTGCTCAGCTGGTTTCCGTGTACATCCGCCTGAAAGAAGATCAGATCCTTAGCCGGATACAGCAATACATTGCGGTCATAGAATTTGTACTCCTCAAAGATCTCCCTGGCGCGCAGATCGCTGTGGGTAATAATGACCTTGTACTTAAAACCATCGGACAATCCGTAAAGCATATGCAGTTTTTGCGAATCCACACATCCACTGATGGAGGTGGTGTTGTTTCCCGTACGAATGGCTGCCTTAATATCACTGTATTCTGCCAGCTCATTCAATGGACTTAATAATGCCTGCATGGTATTTTCCCATCCTGTTCTTTCCTATTGCTTATTGCCCTTCCAGACTTAACTTTTCTGGGACGATTTTGCATTAAACTGATTCATTGCCTGATCCACATCGCCGGCCATCATCATACGAACAGCCTCTCCTGCGTGAACGGCAGCCTCGTCCATCAGCTTTCTTTCCTCTAAGGTAAAATGACCCAGTACATAATCAGCCAGATCATACCCCTTCGGCTTTTCTCCAACACCCATCTTTACCCGCATAAAAGTATCATGACCCAGATGGGCAATAATATTCTTCAGGCCGTTATGTCCGCCGGCGCTTCCTTTTTTGCGTACACGGATCATACCTACGTCCAGACTGATATCGTCTGAAATGACGATCAGCTCCTGTGATTCATCTATCTTATAATAATCAACGATCTCCCGCACGCTCTCTCCACTCAGATTCATAAAGGTCTGAGGCTTTACCAGAATCACCTTCTGCCCGTTTATAACACCCTTTCCGATCAGAGCCTTGTGCTTTTTTTCCGTAACGGATATGCCGGCCTTGTCTGCCAGGGCATCGATCACGTCAAATCCGATATTGTGTCTTGTATTGGAATATTCCCTGCCGGGATTTCCCAGTCCTACTATTATAAACATATGCTGCTTCCTTTACCTAATATCATTTTTCGTCAATAAATAGACCTTTGATGTAGATATTCTAACATCAAAGGTCTATTTTATCAACTTAGCAATATCGATTCACTTTTTCTTTTCTATTTATTCGGTCTCAATTTCCGGCTCCAGTAATGCTTTATCATAGGCCTCCAAAATAATACGCTGCATATTTTCTCTGGTAGCAGAATTAATCGGATGAGCGGTGTCGCGGTGCTCACCATTTGCAGTAGGCTTGCTGGGCATGGCAATAAATAATCCTTTTTCTCCTTCGATCACCTTGATGTCATGAACTACAAATTCATTATCAAGCGTGATGGATACCACTGCCTTCATCTTACCTTCCTTTGTGATCTTGCGAACACGTACATCTGTTATCTGCATAATAACATCCCCCTTAGCTTTTTGTAAGTTCGTTTTTATAATACATATCTTGCGTTTTTCTCTACAACGATCTTAATACCGTCTTCTCCCACAAATCTGGAGTTCGCCTGAATGGTATCGCGGCTCTCCACAATACAGTTCTCAATATATGTATTGTCCCCGATATATACATCATTTAATATAATGGAATTCTTGATCACACAGTTATTTCCTATGTAGCTCTTCTTAAATATAACAGAATCCTCTACGGTACCATTGATGATACATCCGCTGGAGATCAGACTGTTCTTCACCTCTGAACCCACATTATATTTTGCAGGCGGCAGATCCTCCACCTTGGTATAAATATCAGGATACTGTCTGAAGAAATAATTTCTTACCTCCGGCTTTAAAAAGTCCATATTGGTGCTGAAATAATCTTCTACAGATGCTATATTGCGCCAATAATCCTGCATCTTATAACCTACAATGTTCTTCACATCCTTATAACGGATCAAAATATCCCTTACAAAATCATATCTGTTTTCTTCCGCACATTTTTCAACCATCTCAATGAGCTGACGGCGACGGATGATATAAATGCCGCAGGAAATGGTATTGGATTTTGCTACCAGAGGTTTTTCCTCAAACTCCTCTATCCTGCCTTCCTCATTCATGCGAAGCGTTCCGAAACGTTCTAAGGAAGTACCCGGCTCCATGTCACGGCATACAACCGTAATATCTGCTTTCTTGGCAATATGATATTCCAGCACCTTGCCAAAATCCAGCTTATAAATGCAATCCCCTGAAGCGATCACTACATAGGGCTCATGGCTCTTCTTAATAAAGTCCAGATTCTGATAGATGGCATCTGCCGTTCCTCTGTACCAGTTGCCATTCTCCGCTGTAACCGTAGGCGGAAGAACTGATAAGCCTCCC
>CAYXQG010000157.1:0-4676 GCA_964467405.1 uncultured Acetatifactor sp.
CTTTAGGACCGGACCCTTTTTATTAAAAGTTCTCAAATCTTTATAAACGGAGGTCATTAAAATGGGCTTAAATAAGAAATCAGTAGATGATATTAATGTAAAAGGAAGACGCGTGCTTGTCAGATGTGACTTTAACGTTCCTCTTAAGAATGGTGAGATCACAGATGAAACCCGTATCAATGCAGCACTTCCTACAATTCAGAAATTAATTAATGATGGCGGTAAGGTTATCCTTTGCTCACATCTTGGTAAGGTAAAGGAAGGCCCTAATGAGAAGGAATCTTTAGCACCTGTAGCAAAGAGCCTTTCTGAGAAATTAGGAAAAGAAGTTGTTTTTGTTGCAGATTACAATGTAACAGGTGAAGCAGCAACTGCAGCTGTTGCTGCTATGAAGGAAGGCGATGTTGTATTACTTCAGAATACACGTTTCCGCGGCAAGGAAGAGACCAAGAACGGAGAAGAATTCAGCAAGGAATTAGCAGATCTTGCAGATGATTATGTATGTGATGCTTTCGGTTCTTCTCACAGAGCACATGCATCTGTTGAAGGTGTTACCAAATTTATCTCTGCTAAGGGCGGCTCTAATGTAGTTGGTTATCTGATGCAGAAGGAAATTGCTTTCTTAGGAAATGCAGTAGAAAATCCTGTAAGACCATTCGTAGCAATTCTCGGCGGAGCTAAGGTTGCAGATAAGTTAAATGTTATCTCTAACCTGCTGGAGAAATGTGATACCCTGATCATTGGCGGTGGAATGGCATATACCTTCTTAAAAGCACAGGGTAAGGAAATCGGTAACTCATTGGTAGATGATGAAAAGATCGATTATTGTAATGAAATGATCGCAAAAGCAGCAAGCTTGGGCAAGAAGTTATTACTCCCGATCGATACCACTGTAGCAGCAGGTTTCCCTAATCCTATTGACGGACCTGTAGAAGTAACTTATGTAGATTCAGATGCAATTCCGAGTGATATGGAAGGTCTTGATATCGGTCCTAAGACTGCAGCTATGTATGCAGAAGCTGTTAAGTCTGCAAAGACTGTTGTATGGAACGGACCTATGGGCGTATTCGAGAACCCTACATTGGCTGCAGGTACTATTGCAGTTGCTAAGGCTCTTGCTGAGACAGAAGCTACTACCATTATCGGCGGCGGTGATTCTGCAGCAGCAGTTAACCAGCTTGGATTCGGCGATAAGATGAGCCATATTTCTACAGGCGGAGGCGCTTCCCTTGAATTCCTGGAGGGTAAGGTTCTTCCCGGTGTAGCAGCAGCAGATGACAAATAATTATCTGTTGGCAGAAGAGATTGAATACAAGGTGCATTGTGTACCGGAAAGAGGATATTAAGATGTCTAGAAAGAAAATCATTGCCGGCAACTGGAAGATGAATATGACTCCCAGCCAGGCAGTAGAACTTGTCAATACGTTGAAGCCTCTTGTAGTGAATGATGATGTGGATGTAGTATTCTGCGTTCCTGCAATTGATATCATTCCGGCTATGGAAGCTTGTAAGGGTACCAATATCAATATTGGTGCTGAAAATATGTATTTCCAGGAGAGCGGTGCTTATACCGGAGAAATTTCTCCTGCAATGCTTACGGATGTAGGTGTTAAATATGTTATTATCGGCCATTCCGAAAGAAGAGAGTACTTTGCTGAAACAGATGAAACTGTGAATAAAAAGGTTTTGAAGGCATTTGAGCATGGAATTACTCCTATTGTCTGCTGTGGCGAAACCTTAACACAGAGAGAACAGGGTGTTACCATTGATTTCATCCGTCAGCAGATCAAGATTGCTTTCTTAAATGTTACTGCAGAGCAGGCAGCTACAGCAGTTATCGCATACGAGCCTATCTGGGCGATCGGAACCGGTAAGGTAGCAACTACTGAACAGGCACAGGAAGTATGTAAGGCAATTCGTGACTGTATTGCTGAAATTTATGATGATGCTACGGCTGCTGCAATCCGTATTCAGTACGGTGGATCAGTATCTGCTTCAAGTGCACCTGAGCTGTTTGCACAGCCTGATATCGATGGTGGTCTTGTAGGTGGCGCATCCTTAAAGCCGGATTTTGGCGCAATCGTAAATTATAATAAATAATGAAACAGTGATGGATATACTCCTTCTCATGCATTGGTATGGGAAGGAGTATTTTTGTGTCAGTAAAAGTCGGATGAACGTTATACTGCTTTAAGGTGCAGGATTTTGGATGGATAAAATGGTTTTATTGCATTACAATAATCAATATGATATAGTAAAGCATGAAAAAGTTCTCTGGCCGATCAGAAAGGATGCAAAAGAATGATTTTTAAATGTAAAAATTGTGGCGGAAATACAGTCTACAGTCCTGAACATAAGGGAATGTTCTGCCCCTATTGTGACAGTGAAAAAAGTGAGGAACGTACGCATGATCTTTATCATATAACAACCTGTCCGGACTGTTACGGCGAGTTGAATATTGAAGAGCATACCAGTGCGCTGCAATGTCCCTATTGTGACAATTATATTATCCTGAATGATCGTGTGGAAGGAGAATTTTTGCCTGATAAGCTGATTCCGTTCAAGTACAGCAAGGAAATGGTCAAAAATCTCATGCGTGAGAAATTCAAAAAATGTATTTTTGCGCCAACTGATTTCCTTTCTGAGGCCAGATTAGACAGTATGCGAGGCGAATATATCCCCTTCTGGCTGTTCGATTATAATACACATTGTGATTTCAGGGGAGAGGGCGTGAAGGTTCGAAGCTGGAGAAGCTCGGACATAGAATATACGGAGACCTCTTACTATAGTCTGGTCAGAGATATGGATATTTCCTACAAGGATATACCTGCGGATGCTTCTGTCAAAATGTCGGATCAGGTGATGGATTTGATGGAACCCTATGATTATACGGAGTTTGTTCCGTTTTCGCCGGAATATATGTCCGGATTTGATGGCGAGAAGTACAATATGGCCAGTGAGCTGGCGGAGCCAAGAGCCGGTGTGAAGATGAAAAAGAGTGCAGAAGTGCTGCTTGATCAGAGCATCAGCGGTTATTTGCGGGTGACAACCGGCATGAGGAATATTTATGAAACTGACCGTAATGCAGAATACGGTCTGCTGCCGGTATGGAAGTACATATATAAGTATCAGGATAAGCTTTATCCATTTTATATTAACGGACAGACTGGTAAAGTGGTAGGTAAGGTTCCTGTTTCTGCAAAGAAGGTCATAGCCTATGGCATTACTTTGTGGGCAGTACTGACGATTCTCCTATTGTTGATCGGATGCATTGCAGGTCTGTAATATTTTACTCAAAATGATCATTGCAGAAAAGGAAGGAAAACAGCATGGATATTGATGTAAAGAAATTGGCAAGAGATCAGTATTTCCACTATTTCAGGATATGGTTTATTGCAGTTGGTATTTTGGCGGTCGTAACAGTCTTGTTATTGCTTGTAAATAAGTTGGAAGAGGCAGGAAATGCTAACGGTCGCGGGAATATGTCAGCTCCTGAGGAAAGAGTGTATGATAAAGCGGATGTGTTGACAACAGAGGAAGAGGACAGACTACGTCGGGTTATTGCAGAGGCGGAAGAGAGAATACACTGTGATATCGTTTTGGTAACAATAGATCAGGCAGTAGAAGGCTATGAGGCAGTAAGCTATGGTTATCGTTATGATGACTGGGAACTTAACATGCGCGATCTGGCAGATGACTTCTATGATGACAATAATTTCGGTTATGATATGCCCCACGGTGACGGTGTGCTTTTACTGGATAACTGGTATGAGGGGCAGGCAGGAAGCTGGCTTTCTACCTGTGGTGCAGTATATGAACGGTTTGGAGATTATGAGATCAACAGGGTTTTGGATGAGGTCTTCTATGGCTTGGAACAGAGTACCTATG
Organism: uncultured Acetatifactor sp.; assembly: GCA_964467405.1. GTDB lineage: Bacteria > Bacillota > Clostridia > Lachnospirales > Lachnospiraceae > Acetatifactor. Next base: position 3,889 of record CAYXQG010000157.1, read on the forward strand.
AAGCATATAAGGCTTATGTGGACAGCGTAGTCTCCTATATGGCGCCCCGGGACAGGATACAGGATGCGTACGAAAGCGGTACCTTTCTGCTCATGGTTATTTTGATTCCGCTGGTGGCAGCCGGTATTTTCATTGCAGTGAATATGAAGGGAAAAGAGGGGGATGTGACCACCTCTATGATTACTTATGTGGCCGGAGGAAGACCACGCATGAATATATGCAATGATACCTTTATACGCAAAACAGTTACCAAACGTAAAATTCCCAGAAATGATGGGGGCGGAGGCGGAAGCTCTCACAGAAGCAGCGGCGGAGGCGGTTCTCACAGAAGCAGCAGTGGCGTAAGTCATGGCGGAGGCGGACGTAGAAGATAGGGAAACAAATTTCAGCATAACAAAAAAAGAACTCACATGACGGTATGAGTTCTTTTTTGTATATAATATAAAATCTAAAATTAAGCCATCTTGTTAACAGCTTTGCTAAGACGAGAAACCTTTCTAGCAACGTTGTTCTTGTGATAAACGCCCTTAGAAGCAGCCATCTCGATTACCTTAACAGCGTTAGCAAGTTCAGCCTGAGCAGCTTCCTTGTTGCCTGCTTCAATAGCAGCGAAAACCTTCTTAGTAGCTGTCTTAACACCAGATTTGATAGCCTTATTTCTGTCAGCTCTGATCTGAGCAACCTCAATTCTCTTTTTTGCAGATTTAATGTTAGCCAAAGTTCTACACCTCCAATTGATTCCATTCTATTTTTTAACAAGAAAATGTTTCACTTAAGCCAGACACGGA
>CAYXQG010000158.1:0-4626 GCA_964467405.1 uncultured Acetatifactor sp.
CTTTCCTTACTGTCGGATAAGGTGGCTGTCATGATCTCCAATTCCCTGATACCGTAATTATATCCTGTATGACTGCCCTGTGGTGCTTTTGCAGATGCTGCTGTTTTTCCCTGTGGTGCTTTTGCAGATGTTGCTTCCTCCTGTTTATGAACCAGATTCTTCGTTTGTGTAACCGTCTCATACTCTGTCTGACGCTTCGTTGGAAGCGTCGTCTGCGGGATCATCTCCCTTTGCTTAAGGCATTCCCTGATTGCCTTACTGATCAGCTGATAAACTGCAGGTCCGTTTGAAAAACGAACCTCCATCTTGGTTGGATGCACATTGACATCAACCTGTCCTCTGTCAGCCACCGTCATATGTAAAATACATAATGGGAATTTATGCTGCATCAGATATTCACGATATCCTTCCTCAATTGCCTTAGAAATTACCTGACTGCGGATAAACCGATCATTTAAAAAATAAATTTCATAATTTCTGTTGGAACGGACCAGGGAAGGGCTTCCCAGATATCCGCCGATATGAAAACCGTCCTCCTCATAATCGATTGGAATCATATTGCCTGATACATCCCTGCCGTAAATCCTATAAATCACTTCCTTTAACTCCCCGTTTCCGGAAGTATAAAATTTAGTCTGGCTTCCCACAATAAATTTAAAAGAAATATCCGGTCTGGATAAGGCCAGATGCTCCATCAGATCCACAATATATCCGCCCTCCGTAGAAGGTTGTTTTAAAAACTTACGGCGGACCGGGGTATTAAAGAACAGATTGCGGATGATAAAGGTCGTTCCGTCCGGAGCGCCAACCTCCTCAAAGGCTTTTTCCATACCGCCTTCCACTACTACACGGGCACCTGTCAGGGAGTCTGCTGTTTTCGTAATAAGCTCCACCTGAGAAACTGCCGAAATACTGGATAAAGCCTCACCACGAAAGCCTAAAGAAGCAATCCTGCTTAAATCCTCTGCATTATTGATCTTACTGGTAGCATGTCTTAAAAAAGCGGTCCGTATCTGGCTTTTTTCAATTCCGGAACCATTGTCCGTAATTCGCATAAAGCTGATACCGCCGTCCTTGATCTCAACGGTAACAGAGGTTGCGCCTGCATCAATTGCATTTTCCACCAGTTCCTTTACAACGCTGGCAGGACGTTCTACCACTTCACCGGCTGCTATTTTATCAATAGTTTCTGCATCTAAAACATGGATCTTATTCATATCTGTCCTTTTCTTTCTCTTAAAATCAACTGTACGACTCTTTTAACTACCACCTGTTTTTTAATTTATTTTGCAGTCTGTATAAGGTATTTAAAGCATCCAAGGGTGTCATTGTGGAAACCTCCAGTTCCTTCAGTTCCTTCAAAACATCCTCATCTGTCACAGTATCGAACAAGGACATCTGTGCCAGATCCACTTCATCATACCTTGGCTGTTTTTTAGAACGGACATCCGTTTTTACCTCTGCTGCGATCTGCTGCACTTTTTCGGTGATATCATTATCGGAAAGCTGCTCTACAATTTCTTTTGCCCTGTTGATCACAATATCAGGCACACCGGCAAGCTTGGCTACCTGTATGCCATAGCTTTTGTCAGCGCCGCCTTTTACGATCTTACGAAGAAATACAATGTCATCGCCCCGTTCCTTAACTGCTATACAATAATTATTTACATTATTGATCTTGCCTTCTAATTCCGTCAATTCATGGTAATGGGTTGCAAACAGTGTCTTGGCACCCAACAGCTTTTTGTTGCTGATATGTTCGATCACTGCCCATGCAATACTCAGTCCGTCAAAGGTAGACGTACCCCGTCCGATCTCATCTAAGATCAACAGACTGTTGGATGTGGCATTTCTTAAAATATTGGCCACCTCATTCATTTCAACCATAAAGGTTGACTGTCCGCTTGCCAGGTCGTCAGAAGCTCCCACTCTTGTAAATATACGGTCAACGATACCAATATTGGCGCTCTTTGCCGGTACGAAGGAGCCTAACTGCGCCATCAGCACAATCAATGCACTCTGACGCATATAAGTAGATTTGCCCGCCATATTGGGGCCGGTAATAATAGAAATCAGATGATGATTATTATCCAGCATAGTATCATTGGAAATAAACATATCATTGTCTATCATCTGTTCCACAACAGGGTGACGGCCTTCTTTAATATCGATGACACCCTTTTCATTTAACTTCGGTCTGATATAATGATTTCTTTCTGCCACATAAGATAAGGATGCAAATACATCCAATCTTGCTACTGCCTTGGCAGTTTTCTGAATTCGCTCCAGTTCTCCTGCCACCTTATCCCGTATCTCACAGAAAAGATCATATTCCAGCACATTTAGCTTATCTTCCGCATTTAAGATGGTATCCTCCATCTCCTTTAATTTGGGAGTGGTATATCGTTCTGCATTTGCCAGGGTCTGCTTTCGGATATAATCCTGTGGCACAAGATCCTTAAAGGAATTGGTGACTTCAAAATAATAACCGAATACCTTATTATACTTGATCTTTAAATTCTTGATACCTGTTCGTTCCCTGTCTTCTTCCTCTAATCTTGCAAGCCATTCTTTACCGTCACGCTTGGCGCTTCGAAGCATATCGATATCCTTGTGGAAACCATCCTTGATCATACCGCCCTCACGTACCAACAGAGGCGGTTCCTCTACGATGGCATTATCTATCAATGCATAAATATCCTCCAGGCTCTCCATATCCTGATAAATTTCCTTTAAAAGCTCCTTTTCAAATCCGGAAAGCACAGTTTTGATATATGGAAGCATCTGAAGCGAATTGCGAAATGCGATCAGATCTCTGGGATTGGCAGTCTTATAGGTCACCTTACTTAATAAACGTTCCAGATCATAGATAGGATTCAGATATTCCCTGATCTCATCACGGGATGTTGCATCCCTGCATAATTCTTCTACTGCATCCAGTCTGGCTTCCATGGCATCCTTGTCAAGCAGGGGCTGTTCTATGTAATTACGCAGGGTTCTGGCACCCATGGCAGTCTTCGTCTTATCAAGTACCCACAATAAGGAACCTCTCTTCTGCTTTTCGCGCAAGGTTTCACACAGCTCCAGATTACGTCTTGTAGAGCTGTCAAGAAGCATATATTTACTTGTCAGATAGGACTGGATATGATTGATATGCTCCAGATTATTTTTCTGGGTATCCAGCAAATATTGCAGCAATGCACCTGCTGCAATGGTTCCTACCGGAAAATCCTCTAATCCCAAACCAATAAGGCTCTTGGTACCAAAATGGGACATGATGCAATTTCCGCATCTCTCATCATCAAAATAATAAGCCTCCACATTACTGACTGCAATGTGTAAGCGGTTTCTCAGATCCGCTATATCATAACCGCTGACAAAAAAAGCATCATTGCATATGATCTCGGAAGGACTGTACTTCATCAATTCATCATTCAGCCTGCGGGTATCCTCTACCTCTGTTGTATAAAAATCACCGGTTGTAACATCTGCCGCTGCAAGTCCGATCTTATTCGGTGTATATGCAATACACATAATATAATTATTCTTCGTAGCTTCCAGTGCCTGCATATTCAGATTGGTACCGGGTGTAACAATACGTGTTACTTCACGCTTCACAAGCCCCTTTGCAAGCTTAGGATCCTCCACCTGTTCACAGATAGCCACCTTGTAGCCCTTCGTCACCAGCTTATTTAAATATCCCTCCACTGCATGATAGGGAACACCGCACATGGGCGCACGCTCCTCCAGACCGCAAGCTTTACCTGTCAGGGTGATTTCCAGTTCCTTGGATGCTGTTAATGCATCCTCAAAAAACATTTCATAGAAATCACCCAGCCTGTAGAACAAAATACAGTCCGGATACTCCTGTTTGGTTTCCATATATTTTTGCATCATCGGAGTCAGTTCTGCCACCTTATATACCTCACTTATCCTATTCTGATTCATTTTTCCGTTATATCCCGCACATCATATATACAGGCACATACATAACTTTACCTTTCATAAAACAGCACCGGTTACAGATTTGCCTGAATATACGCATCTGAAAAAAAGCTGCAGAAAGCATCTGTTTTCTTACTGCATACCATAACAGAAAGCGGACACACAAAATGTGCATCCGCTTCCATATTACCACAAAATATTGTGGTTGTAAATCTGCGTTACCGAGGAAATTAATCCAGCATTTCATCCATTTTAGCAATTGCCAAAACATATGTAATCGCGCAAATATGAGCCTTTTCCATATATACGGCTTCATCCGCACCATGACAGTTTCCGTGTCCCTGAGGCATAAAAGCACTGATCGGCTTTCCGCTTGCCGTTCCCGGTCCGAAGGAATACGCATTCGGGATCACACGGGCATAATTTCCTCCGCTCATTACAAAGGGAGGCTTATCCAGCTTTGTTACCGAACGATAAATTTCCTGTAAAGCTTCCACATGTGGATCATCCACAGGTACATAATATGGTTTTGAGAAGGAGGTACCTACCACCTCAAAGCCTCTCTGTGTCCATGCATTTTTCAGATTCTCCACTAAAATCTCCACATCGCAGGTAAGAGGTGTACGGCTGTTTGCCTTTAGGAAAAGTCTGCCTTCCCTTAATTCTGCCATTGCATATACC
>CAYXQG010000159.1:0-4595 GCA_964467405.1 uncultured Acetatifactor sp.
CACATAAGTCTGCTTTTGATTCTTTTCATCGCTTCCTATCGGCTTTCCAAGCTCCTGCACATTTCCTACAATATCCAGAATATCATCCTGAATCTGGAAAGCAATACCGGTATTATATGCACATTTTTCTATTTGCTCCACATCTTCCCCTGATGCACCTGCCAAAACAGCTCCTACCATCATGGATGCCTGTATCAATGCGGCCGTCTTTTTCTCATGGATAAATAAAAGCTCTTCTGTTGTAATATGCTCCTTACTTTCTCCTTCAATATCTGCAGTCTGACCGCCAATCATACCGCGGAAGCCGGCTTTTTCCGCCATTATCTGTAAGGCCACTCCGATACGCTTCATTTCCTCTGCACTGCAGTCCGGTTTGCAGTCAAATGCACGCAGGGCTGTTTCAAAAGCAAGATTCAACAGACCATCTCCTGCCAAAATCCCCATTGCCTCACCATATATGATATGTGTCGTTTTACGGCCTCTGCGATAGGCATCATTATCCATAGCAGGCAGATCATCATGCACAAGAGAATAGGTATGTATCATTTCTATGGCAGCCATAAAAGGCTCTATCACCTTTTCTTTTCCGCCGAATAAGCGATATGTTTCCTGCATCAGCATAGGACGCAGACGTTTTCCGCCTGCTAAAATACTGTAGTTCATTGCTTCAACAACCGTTTTCTGGTATCCTTCCTCCTTCGGAAGATATTTAACAATGATTGCTTCTATTTCCTTTACCTTTTCCTTTAATATGCCTGCGAAACTATCCATGCCGCCTCTCCTTATATCAATTCCTCAAGATTGCCATCCTCTGTAAGCTTCAAAACCTTCTTCTCTACCCGTTCGATCTGTTCATTACAGTGTTTTAACAGATTCATTCCCTCACTATATACAGCAAAAGCTTCCTCCAGAGAAATATCCTCAGCCTCCAGCTGTTCTATTGCCTTTTCAATTTTTGCAAAGTTTTCTTCTATTGTCATATATGCTCCTATCTTCGAGTCACAAAATTCCGGCAAATTCCTATGATTCTTTTACAATATCTGTCACTTTGGCGTTGATACATCCGTCCTTTACACGGATACTGATATCCTGTCCTTCCCGGACATTTTCCACAGATCGTATATTTTTACCCATATCATCCGCAACATAGGAATAACCGCTGCTTAATTTCTGCAAAGGTGATAAGCCCTTCATTTTCTCAATGTATAAAGCCAATGCATGTTTTTTGTTTCTGATAATGCCCTGCATCAAAGTTTCCATATTTTCCTCTAACCTCATCAGATAGGTTTTCTTCTCTCTGATTCGGTTTCCCGGACTCATATACTTTAGTTGCAATTCATACTGTCTCAGTTTTTTATATTTATCATCCAGCCTGCCTGTCATGGCAGTATACAACTCTTCTTTATAATTTTGCAAAATATCCGTAAACTGATGTATATCATAAACTGCCAATTCTGCTGCCGCAGAGGGTGTAGGAGCCCGCAGATCTGATACATAATCAATGATCGTAGTATCCGTTTCATGTCCCACTGCCGAAATGACAGGTACAGAACAGTCAAATACCGCCTGTGCTACGATTTCCTCGTTAAAGGCCCACAAATCCTCTATAGATCCTCCTCCGCGCCCTACGATCATAACATCCACACCATAATATTCCAATGCACGGATTCCTTTGACAATACTCTGTGCAGCCTGCTCTCCCTGCACGATCGCCGGGTAAAGAATGATCTGAATATAAGGATTTCTCCTGGTTGCTATCTGAATGATATCCCTGACTGCAGCGCCTGTATCTGCAGTGACTATCCCCAGGGTCCTGATAAAGCGGGGAATAGGCTGCTTGTATCCCGGATCGAACATGCCTTGCTCCTGAAGCTTTCTTTTCAGCTGTTCAAATCTTTCATATAAAAGTCCGGCACCGTCCAAAATGATCTGCTTTGCATACATCTGGTACTTGCCGTCCCTTTCATATACATCCACTGTGCCCAGTACAATGACCTGCTGCCCCTCTTCCAGGCGGAACTTCAAGCCGTTACGGTTTCCGGAAAACATCACACAGCTTATGGTTCCCTTAGTATCCTTTAACGTAAAATAAATATGCCCAGAAGAATGATACTTGCAGTTACTCACTTCGCCTTTGACGTAGAGTGACTGCAGCATATAATCCTGCATGAACATATTCTTAATGTAAGCATTTACTTGTGTAACTGTATATACATTGCGTGCCATTTCACAATTCCGCTAATTTACAAACTTAGCCAAAACAGCATTTACAAAGCCACCGGATGTTTCCTGTCCGTATTTCTTCGCGATTTCAACAGCCTCATTGATTGAAACAGTTGCCGGAATATCTTCATCAAACAGTATCTCATAAACTGCTATTCTCAATACAGCAAGCTCTACCTTGCCCATTCTGGCAGTATTCCAGCCTTCTGCCTTTTCATCCAGTAAAGCATCTATCTGTGCAAGCTTCTCCTGTATCTTAGCATATTTATCACGGATTGCATTTGCTGCCTTTTCCGTATACTCAATTTCATCATCCTGGAAAAACAGCTTCACCTGCTCAGGCATTTCTTCTAAAGAATTGAATTCTACACGAAATAATAGCTTAAAAAGCTGCTCTCTTTGTTCCCGTCTTCCCATAATTTCCTCATCCTGTAATCTTAATTTAATTTCACTCCCGCGATGCGGATATTCACATCACTGCAGGTTAACCCTGTCATGTTTTCAATTGCTGACTTGATCTTCTCCTGTACCTTACCACAGGTGGTCGGGATATTAAAGCCATATTCCATTACAACTGCCAGGTCTACTGTTACATTGCCTCCCAGAACATCAACCTTCACGCCCTTTGTCAGCTTCTTTACTCCCACCTTACTCATTAACTCATTGGTAATATTGCCGGACAATGCACAAACACCTTCCACTTCTGTAGCAGCCAGACTCGCGATCATTGCTACCACATCATCAGCAATCTGGATCTGACCCCTGTTCTCATCCTCATGCAATACCACATTCTTACGATCTATTTCTCTTTCCATTATTTATCCTCCATACAATATGGGCTGCATATACCCGTTTCTAACATTTTACCATAATTCTGCTATTTTGTCACCCAAAATGTCAGTGATAACTGTTCTTTACTCTCTATATAGGCAATTGTTTCACAGCTATTGTCCAGATAGTCAAATACATGCTGCTCTTCCAGCAATTTACGGCACATCAGCTCATAGGTTTCCGTATTGTCACATTTTAATGCCACCGGATAAGGTTCTTTCCTAAAGGCTTCCTCAAACTCCCTCTTCAGCTGTTCTTCATCATATGCTGTAAAATAACAGCCTTCTTTTACATAGTAATTATCCTTCCGCTGAGTACAAACCGGTAAAGGAAGCTCCTGTACGATCCGATGTGTCCTAAGCAGCTGTTCCGTTGTAATGCACAGATAATCATAATCAATGATCGGCATTTCCGACTCCGGTCCATAGGTATCTCCTGCTTTGCAGGATACATCACCCCATGTAGTATCCAGGTAATAATAGTCGCCGTCCGCTTTGACCAGATTCCAGACATGCCCTTTTGCATCCTCTACTTCTCCGAATACAAGAGTACATGCGATTCCAAGCCGGTTCAAAAGATATTGTGCTGCCTTTGCATACCCCTGACATACAGATGCATGTCCCACAAAAACAGAATAAATATTTTGATTGTCTGCCGCATCCATACAATAATCCGTTTGATATATGATTGTCTCATATACATATTTGATCTTATCATAATCTGAACCTTCAGAGGGTGCACTCTGCAAAATGCATTCTGTCTCTGCCTCGATCAAAGCCTTTCTGCGAAGACACTCCTTCCTGTCAAAGCTGTAAGTGCCCCAGAGTCTGATCCCGACGGTCTTTCCCTGCGCGGAATAGACCGTATACTCATATCCCTCCACATAAAAGTACTCCGGATGATCTATGAGCACACATTGATATATCCTGTCCACATCCTCATGTGTAAGCCCTTTTCTAAAACCCTGTTCAGACAAACTGACAGGTTCCTCACTTCTGACAGAAAATGCAGCATTCATATCCTGATACCACAGCTTTTCTGCCTCATCCAGGCTGTCATAACCATAGCTATCATGTCCGGTCTGTTCGAAAGATACTTCCTGTGTTTCTGCGAAAGCATTCACACGTTCGCTCATCTCTTCCAGCCCCTTCATTGTAAGAAGCACGGCCTGTACCTCTTCTTTTTTTACAAAATCCCGTGTATTTTCGGTATTCTGAAGCTGTCCGCAGCCGGACAGCAACATTTTTATAACCATCAGGAGTAAGAAACAGCATATTTTCTTCTTCAAGCCTTCCTCCTTCGGTCTTTGGGCTCCTTTTTATTCTAATCCGAATTCTGATAATACAAGATCCTTATTACGGTCAAGTGTCATACCGATACTCCAGGAATTTACAAATAATAAAAGAGGATTTCCCTTCATATCCTTTACTTTCTTCATATCGGAAGTACCGATGATCTTATTGATATCAATATCCTTATGATTTTCAATCCAGCGGATATGCTCGTAGGGCAGGGTTTCCAAACGTATCTCCACATTGTAC
>CAYXQG010000160.1:0-4588 GCA_964467405.1 uncultured Acetatifactor sp.
GATTAACAATACACCATACGGTTCTTATTGTCAATCATTTTTTAACATACTTTTAATTTAAATTTCTGCAGCTCTCTTTCGGAGTTGACCAATTCAATCTGAGCGCCCAGGGATTGAAGCTTTAAGTGAAAATCCTCATAGCCTCTGGCAATGTAATGAATGTCATCCACAATGGTAACACCTTCTGCACTAAGGCCTGCCAGTACAAGCGCTGCACCTGCCCTCAGGTCAGGTGAGGATATGGTTGCTCCTGTATATCTCTCCACTCCGTCGATGATTGCTGTGGTTCCTTCTACTTTAATATTGGCACCCATTCTGGTCAGCTCATCTACATATTTAAAGCGGTTTTCAAATATCGTATCCGTAACAATGCTGGTTCCCTTTGCCAGTCCCAATGCCACTACGATCTGGGGCTGCATATCAGTCGGATATCCCGGATAAGGCAGTGTCTTTACATGGGTTGGCTTGGTTCTCTTAGAAGCTACCACTCTCATGCAGTCGTCCGACTCTTCCACTTCGCAGCCGATTTCCATCAGCTTAGCGGTAATAGATTCCAGATGCTTGGGAATCACATTCTTAATAGTAATATCTCCCTTGGTAACAGCTGCGGCAAACATAAAGGTTCCCGCTTCAATCTGGTCAGGAATCACCGCGTACTCTGTACCATGGAGCTTGCTTACACCTTTGATACGGATCACATCCGTACCTGCACCCTTAATATTGGCACCCATACTGTTCAAAAAGTTTGCCAGATCAACTACATGGGGCTCCTTTGCCGCATTTTCTATGATCGTCTGTCCCTCTGCAAGTGTAGCTGCCATCATCACATTGATGGTTGCTCCCACGCTGACACAGTCCATATATATATGGCTTCCTACTAATTTTTCTGCATGGGTCTTGATCAGGCCGTACTCAATACGCACCTCAGCACCCAAAGCTCGGAATCCCTTGATATGCTGATCAATGGCACGGCTGCCGATATTGCATCCGCCGGGAAGTGCCACTTCTGCATGCTTATACTTACCCAGCATGGCACCTAACAAATAATAGCCGGCCCTGATCTTCTTAATATTTTCATCCTCTACAACCAGGCTGCTTACCTGTCCTGCATTGATGGTCACACTATGTCTGCCGGTTCTCTGTGTCATAACGCCTACATTCTGCATTGCCTTCAGCAAAACATTGGTATCACGCACATCCGGCATATTCTCTATATATACGGTTTCATCCGTCATTACGGAGGCAGCAAGAATAGGAAGTGCAGCATTCTTTGCACCCCCTATTTCAACTTCTCCTACCAATGGATTACCGCCCCTTATCGCGTACTGTTCCATTTTATTACCTCTTAATATATATCTATCATAATTCGAATTTGTGTCGTTTATCCTTCTATGCCTCTTATACTATACCATATTCATGAGGATTTGTAAACGGAACGAGTGTTTGCACCTTCCATACACATCTACTTAATATACTTTTGGGCATCCACCTGTGTGCCATTGATCAAAAGCTCGAAATGCAGATGAGGACCGCTGGTCCTTCCTGTATTACCGCTCAATGCAATCTTCTCACCCTGCTTCACACTCTGTCCGACCTTTACCAATACCTTGCTCAAATGTGCATATCTTGTCTGGTTGCCGTCCGGATGGTTAATATAGATCACATAACCATAGCCGCCTCCCCAGCCGGCTTTTGCCACCGTACCGCCGCAGGATGCCACAATCGTCGTACCTACGGGAGTTGCCCAGTCAGTACCCTTATGATTGGTACTTGCTCCTGGTACAGGGGCACTTCGACCGCCGAACTTAGAACTCAGTCTGCCGCCGGACAGTGGTTTGATATAAGTCGGCGGTATCTTCGTACCCCGCTCCACAATCTTGGGGACTGCTTCCATTACGATTTCTTCTTTTAGGATTTCCCTGTCAGTCAAATCTTTATTCACAAAGGTTTCCTGTGCGATCACTTTTCTGAAGCCTGCGGAAGGCTGCTGCAATACCACGGACTTAGTCGTATACCAGCTGTCATTGTCAATATAAATGATATCCGCGTCATAAATTTCTTCGTAATAATTAACCTCTTTGCGGACTACTGACAGCTCAGGCTCCGGAACCGTTATGATCAGCTCCTGGCCGATCCGTAAAATACTGTTTTCCCCATCCAGTCCGTTCATCTCTATGATATCATCCATGGGAATATTGACCTTGATCGCTATTTCAGACAAGGTATCCCCACTGACCACTTCATAAATAACCTGCTGCTCCTGCTCCTCTGTCAGCTCATTGATCGCCTGTTCCACAGACTTTCTCTGTCCTGCCGGCAGATAGGCCTCTACAATTTCAATCTTCTCTGAAAAATCCATGCTCCGGATCCCCAGCTCATAATCTTCAAAGACTTTTTCTTCCGCCTCATAATTGGCAAGCTGCGTACTGAGTAACTCATGTATACCGGCCTTGGGAAAGATTCCTGCCGTCTCTATGGTTTCCAGATGCTGTCTGCGCTGTGCAGTATCCACTACCTTGGCCTGCAGCACATTGAACTCACGGTTTTCGTCCTGCGTCAGTTCAATGGCAAACTCACCTGCCTCATCATACTTACCGATGGCCGCCTGCAGCAGCTGTTCCACCTCGTCCTTATCAGCAAGGTTTACCATGTATTCGTTCACTTTTACCGTATAAGAGTGCTCCATTGTCTCCATGATGCTCTCTGAAAGCACACTGTATATCTTCTCTTTTACCGACTCCTCTTTGTCCGTTTTGCCCCAAAGGATCTCCTCTCCTTCAAATTCTACGGAAACCTCCATGAATACCAGTTCATCCGCCTCAGAAGCAATCTTTCGTCTGGTCTCTGTAACCCAGTCTTTCGCTTTCTCCGGATCCTTTACAGTACCCACCGGGGTACCGTTTATGCTCATATGGAAGATATTATCTCCTGTCTTTTTAAACGGCACATAATCTGCAAATATAAGTATCCCCAGCAAAAAAACCATGGACATTGTCAATATATAGGTATATTTTAAACTCTTTTTGTATTTCGTCATTCTCACATAATCTCTATTCTGTATATCATTCAGTCTGTCCCTTGTTTCTTCGGCAATTTCATAACAGAATATTCTATTGTCCTTATTTTTTCACGCTGAAGCCAAAGGTTCCGAGTGTCTCTCCCGTTGCCAGATAAGCACCATGGGAATAAACTATGGGCTCTGCCTTCTCCAGATGGAATTTGCCCTTTTCATCCATATATTTGTCATCTGCATGTACAGCCACTACCTCAGCCAGAAACATATCATGGCTGCCTAAGGGAAGCACTTCCTTCACCTTACACTCCAGACATACCGGGCTTTCTGCGATCATCGGTGCCTTCACGAACTGACCCTGCACGGGTGTCAGCTTCATTTCCTTAAATTTATCTACATCCCTGCCGCTTTTCACGCCGCAGTAATCCGTTGCATATACCAGATCCTTGGTTGTCAGATTGATCACAAATTCTCCCGTTTCCTTCAAAATGGAATAGGAATATCTTTCCGGTCTGACTGAAATAGATACCATGGGGGGATTGGTACATACCGTACCTGCCCATGCTACTGTGATAATATTGCTCCTACCCTCTTTATCTGCCACACTGATCATTACTACCGGCAGCGGATACAGCATATTTCCGGGCTTCCAAACTTCCTTACTCATAACTTTTCTCCTTAAAATACGATAATTCCCAGGCTTACCAATACCAGATAAACCAAAGCTGCTGTTGACAAAACAGAAAAGATCAGGGCAGCAACAGCCACTCCCGTGACCACTTTATTTTTGTGTGAAATAAGCTCCAGCTGATGCTTTAATTCCTCCGTCTGCTTATTCAGCTCATCTACCACAGCGGCCTGCACATTCCGATAAACCTTTACATTTTCCTTATGTACAAAATCCGTTATCTGCTCCTCTAACAGGGTATTTCCTGCCACAAGATGATCCATACCCACGCTGACGGTCTGTTCTAACTGTGCAATGGCTTCTTTAACAGCCTGTGCCGCCTGTTTATTTTCCTGCATGGAGGCCTCATATTTTTTCACCTGCTCACGGGTGAGCTGCAATTCTGCTGCCTCTGCCGCCGTATTTGCCTTAATGATCTCCTGTGCAGTAAATTTCTGCGCCAGCTTATCGATAAAAGTATCCATCCATCTTCCTCCAAACATTTTCCCACCAATTTGCCGCAACCCGACAAGTCCGGCATCCTTTGCCGATTTTTCGCCTACTTTTATATTTTAGCATTTTTGACAAAACAATACAACCACAACATTTAAAAGGCAGGCCTCCGAAAAAGCCTGCCTTTTATCAAAATCACGCCCAATGTCAGAATGGTTGACACCAAAAGCATTGGGTTTTGAAATAAGGCTACCGCATCTGACTTATAAATTCCGTAACAGTCACGATCACTCTCCTCCTCCATCCATACGGTATCCCACACCCAGTTCATTAATAATATAGCTTGTCTCACCGGGTCTGGCTCCGAACTTTCTTCGGATATTTGCCATATTCACCTGCAGCTTTTTGGTGCTGCCCTCGTCCGGATATCCCCAGATTGCCTTGATGATCGCCGC
>CAYXQG010000161.1:0-4542 GCA_964467405.1 uncultured Acetatifactor sp.
ATCATGGAGTCACCGCGTACCTTCAATATAAAGGAATCACCCTTCGGAACAACATCTGCCGGAACCGGAAAATAGTCCTCGATATTTTCTTCGGCAAGAATGGGCTGACCTGCCGCAACATTGCCGATAACAGGGAGACTGACCATTTCTGTTCGTACGATCTGGAAACTGTCATCACAGATCTCAATCGCACGGGGCTTGGTAGGATCCCTTCTGATATAGCCGTTTTTTTCCAGGGTCTCAAGATGGGAATGTACGGATGAGGTGGATTTTAAATGAACTGTCTCACCGATCTCACGAACGGTGGGCGGATAGCCCTTCTTCAGGATCTCTTCTTTTATATAATCAAGTATCTGCTGTTGTTTAGCAGTAATCTTACCATAGGCCATGAATAAACACCTCCGTATATACTTAAAATATTTATGATATTATGTGTTGATTATAACATAAATATAATAAAAAAGCAAACATATATTCCAAAAATATGTTCGATTTTTGCTTGACAAGCGAAAATATGTTCGATATAATACGTACATAAAGAGAACATTTGTTCCGAACAATCATTCGGACAGCTGCAAAGGAGGAATCATTGTGAGTACATTAACATACAGCAGATATTCTGAAAGAGAACTGATCAATTATAAGAGAAAGCTTCGCAGACAGCGCGAGATCAAAAGAAAGATCTTATTATCTGTACTGGCATTTGTTTTGATCCTTTTTTTGGCTTTTACCTTCAGTGTAATCATATCCAATGCGAATGAAGATACTTCAGATGTATCATATAAATATTTCACCAGCCTTGAGATTGAACAGGGTGATTCTTTGTGGAGCATTGCTCAGGAATATATTGATTACAGTCAGTATGATGGTATTCAGGACTACATAGATGAGGTTATAGCAATCAATCATTTAAAATCCGACTCCATCAGAGCAGGTCAGTGTATCATTATTCCTTATTTTTCCAATATATATCATTAAAGAAAAGGCCGGAAGCCGGATTCGTTTCTGTCAGAAAGAATTCAGCCTCCGGCTTTTTAATACCGAGGGTTTTCCCGTAAATGTACTTTGTCTGCAGCCTGGCGTCTGCGCATATCCTCCTGGGCTGCATAATGTTTCCGGGTTGTATTTACGTCATTGTGTCCTAATACATCTGCTACCAGGTAGATATCTTCAGTAGCCTGATAGAGAGAGGTGCCGTAGGTGCTTCGCAGCTTATGGGGCGTGATTTTTTTGAGCGTGGTTACCCTGGATGCATATTTCTTGACCAGTTTTTCAACAGAGCGTACAGATATACGTTTATTCTGAAGGGAAAGGAAGAGTGCATTTTCATGTCCCTCTGCAGGAATGATATGTTCACGTTCCTCCAGATAGTCTAAGAGCGCGATTTCTACCTCATCGCCAAAGTAAACGGTCGCTTCCTTGCCGCCTTTTCGTAAAATATGGATACCTCCTAACTGAAGGTCCACATCATTCAGATCAAGTCCCACACATTCGGAAACACGGATTCCCGTACCAAGTAGGAGGGTGAGAAGAGCAACGTCCCGAAGCCTGGTTTTTTTGTGATACTCCAGTTCCTTCTTTGTCAGCTTTGTTCCGTCTTCTACCTGATTTAACAGGGTAGCCACTTCGTTGGGCTCCAGACGGATGATTTCTTTTTCATGCTGCTTTGGAACAGGTACCAGTGCGGCGGGATTGGTTTGGATCATTTCATTTTCATAAAAATACCGGTAAAAGCTTCGAAGAGACGAGATCTTTCTTGATTTGCCACGTTCATCATTGGTGATTTCCTTACCTTCTTTTTCATAATAGGCAATATGATCCAGATATTCCAAAATATCATTTCTTGTTATTTGGTCCAATAGCCCGATTGGATAATCCCTGATATCACTTTTCGCACATTCCGGATTGTTTTCATGCAGAAATTCAAAAAAAACACGAAGGTCATAGGCATATGCCAGTTTGGTGCGGGCTGAGGTATAGGCATCTATTCCACGGAAGTATTCCTTGCAAAAGGCAGGAAGCGTATCTAATACGGCTCTCATTTTCAAAATATTCTGTTTGTTTTGTTCCTCATGATAATTTACAGATTTATTGTTTGCCAAAATATTCAGGCCATCCTTTCATATTTCCGTTCTGTATTGCGGTAAACATTCTTTCCTTTACGCCGGGATTCTCCAGATTAAGATTCCTAAGCAGCTGCTTCACATACTCCCGTTTAGTGTTGCCGTCCGCAGGGCAGGGGCTTTTTACAACCGGTACGTTATATTTGTTGACAAATCCGATCACGTCAGCCTCATTCATATACATGAGTGGCCGAATAACGGTCAGATCTGTCCGGTCCAGATAGGTTACCGGAGAGAAAGTATGAAACCTTCCTTCGAAGATCAATGACATCAGCATGGTTTCCACTACATCATCCTTGTGGTGTGCGTAGGCTACTTTATTACATCCGGCAGCCTTGATCGCATCATTCAATGCACCCTTACGCATTTTTGCACAAAGAGAACAGGGATTGGATTCCTTGCGGTCTTCAAAAACGATTTTCGCAATATCAGTCTTTACGATCGTATATTCTACATCTAATTCCTCGCAGAGAGACTTTATTTTGTCCAAATTCAGATTTTTAAAACCAAGGTCTACTGTAACAGCATGGATGTCAAATTTCTTCGGATAGAAGCGTTTCAGACCGTTTAAAGCATATAGTAATGTTAAGGAGTCCTTTCCGCCTGAGATACCTACAGCAATTTTATCACCTTCATCGATCATATGATAATCATCTATTGCGCGTCGTACATAGCTTAATACCTGTTGTAATTTCATAAATATACCTTTCCTGGCATGTTATTTAACTCATATACCATTTCCTTATATTAACAGAACTATTTTAACTTTTTTTGGGGAAAGCTACAACTGTTTTTGCATAGAAAAGTATATTTTGTCCATACTGCAGTATAAAGAGAAATGAAAGGAGCAGCTTATGTCCATTAAATTGAAGGAAAGTGAAACAATGACTAATCTCATGCGTGCATTTGCGGGGGAAAGTCAGGCAAGGAACCGATATATGTTTGCTGCAAAGCAGGCAAAAAAGGAAGGAAAGTATGTCATTCAGGCAGTATTTGCTTATACGGCTTCCCAGGAGGAGGCCCATGCAAAGGTATTCTACGATCATTTAAAGGAAATGGCAGGAGAAAATATTACAATTGAGGAGGCGGCTTATCCGGTCAATATTTCAGATAGTCTGGAAGAATTGTTGAAAGCAGCCCGGCATAATGAATATGAAGAATATGATCCTGTCTACCGATCTTTTGGTGATAAAGCGAAGGAAGAAGGATATACAGAGATTGCAAATTTATTTTATAAAATTGCAGAGATTGAAAAACTCCACGGAGACCGGTTCGGTCAATTTGCCGAATTGATCAATCGGGGAGAATTGTTTGTTTCAGACGTGGAAGAGGAGTGGATCTGTCTTAACTGTGGCTACATTTACAAGGGAAAACAGGCACCAAGGAGCTGCCCGGTATGTAAGCATGATCAGGGATTCTTTATTCGTTTTTCCTTATCTCCCTATGTGAATTAAGCATAAAAGCTGCATGATAGGAATACTTAGTATATTCTTATCATGCAGCCGGTAAAACGAATGTGTAATCCATGTAAAAATTTAGGTTCTTTAACAAATCTTAATCAATTGGGACTTGTGAACAGGAAGCATAAAGTGTATGATAAAACTATATATCATATATGATAGGGGAAGATTTACATATGAAAATGGATCGCAATAATCATTATTTTAAATGGGGATTAACAATTTTTTTGGTATTTTGCTCCTGTTTGGTTTTCTTATATCTTTTATTTTTCGGTACAAAGTTTAAAAGTGCCTTGAATACCATATACAAAATCGTTATGCCCATTGTTTTTGGCTGTATTTTAGCATATTTACTTACGCCTACGGTTAATTGGCTGGAAAATAAAGTATTGGGTCCCCTGATCCGTAAAATAAAGCTTAAGAACAAGGAAAAACTGACAGGACTTATGCGTGGTATCAGCATATTTCTGACAGCATTATTATATTATTGGATCATCCAAATGCTGATCAGTATGCTGCTGTCACAGATCATTCCCAGTGTGCAGAACCTGATTTCCAATTACAATAATTACATCAGCAATTTTATGGTCTGGTTTGAAGATATCATATCGGAATATCCCCAGGTCGAAGTATATGTAAATGAGTTTATTGACAGATATTCTTCTGATTTTATGACATTTGTAAATGATACAGTTTTGACTACCACAAGTGAGTTGATCAAAACTGTGTCCATGAGTATCATTAATATTTTGGATATTCTCTGGAATTTTATTTTGGGCTTTATTATCTCCATTTATTTACTTGCCAGCAAGGAGAAATTTGCAAATCAATCAAAAAAGGTTATTTATTCGATTTTTCAAAGAGACAGAGCTAATGTGATCATTAATAACTTCCGTTTTGCACATAAGACCTTCATCGGTTTTGTCATAGGTAAAGTGATTGATTCGATCATTATCGGC
>CAYXQG010000162.1:0-4541 GCA_964467405.1 uncultured Acetatifactor sp.
AAAATAATACATGTATCGGAATATTCCAGGATACCCTTATAATTTTCTACCCAGGCCTCCCTGTTTCCTGTTAATGTAATCCTCATATCGCCATGCAGGATATCCTTGGGCAGCTGCAGGGTATCTACAAATTTCTCTGTTTTTGATTTGCTTATCTTCTTATTTTCTCTCATACAATAAAGTATGAATGACTATGCAATGATATGCTTGATCATTGTAGTTTTTTCCGGCTTTTGCTCTGTGAAATGATATGCCTCCAGGAAACGCTTTTTAGCATTCTCCAGCTTCTGCACATCATTCCCATGGATGTAGGCCAGGATTTCTCCCTTGTCAACCCAATCCCCTACTTTTTTATTCAAAACAATTCCTACAGACAGATCAATATCACTTTCCTTGGTTTCCCTGCCCCCGCCGAGGATAAGGGAACAAATACCCACCTCTGCACAATCAATATGGGAAACATAGCCCTTTTGTGTACTGTATACAGGCTCTGCCATTGCAGCACTTGGCAGATATTCCGTATGGTAAACTGCCCTACTGTTTCCTCCCTGTGTCTCCACAAACTCTGCAAGCTTTGAAAGAGCCGAGCCATCCTCGATCACTTTCTGCAGCATAGCAAATGCCTCTTTCTCATTTTGAGCCTTACCACCGGCTATCAGCATCTGACTTCCCAATGTCATGCACAGTTCCACAAAATCCGCAGGTCCGTGACCTTTGAGCGTATCAATTGCCTCCTTCACTTCCAAGGCATTACCGACTGCATATCCCAAAGGCTGATCCATATCAGAAATCACCGCAGTGGTATTTCTGCCTGCACCCTTGCCGATTTGAACCATTTCCTCAGCCAATGCCACTGCATCTGACTCTGTCTGCATAAAAGCACCGCTTCCCGTCTTTACATCCAGCACAATGGCATCCGCGCCTGCCGCAAGTTTTTTACTCATAATGGAACTGGCAATCAATGACATATTATCCACTGTAGCAGTTACATCACGCAGTGCATAGAGCTTTTTGTCTGCAGGTGCAAGATCAGCTGTCTGTCCCATAATGGAAATACCGATGGTATTTACGTTTCTTATAAATGCTTCCCTGGAGATTTCTGTTGTAAAGCCCTCAAAGCTTTCCAACTTATCAATGGTTCCGCCTGTATGTCCCAGTCCCCTTCCGCTCATTTTGGCTACCGGTATACCGCAGGCAGCCACCATAGGTATTAATGCCAATGAGGTCTTATCCCCAACACCTCCTGTACTGTGTTTATCCACCTTTATGCCATGAATTTGTGACAGATTAAGCATATCACCGCTTTCTGCCATAGCCATGGTCAGAGCTATGGTTTCCTCCCTGGTCATTTTTTGAAAATAAATTGCCATCATCAGAGCCGATACCTGATAGTCCGGTATCTCGCCCTTCGTATAACCCTGTACGAAGAAATTAATCTCCTCCCTTGATAATATGCCGCCATTACGCTTTTTCATGATAATATCATACATTCTCATAGATCATACCTCCTGCTTATGAAGTGCCGCCCTGTACATCTCTTATTATCATAATACAAAAGAGCCTGCCTGAAGGCAAGCTCTTAAGAATAAAGATTCTGATCTGTTCTATTTTATTTAATTTGTATACATCCAATCTGTTTACTGTTACTTATGATATGGTTCCCCATTAATGATCCGATATGCCCTATAGATCTGTTCTGACAGAATCACTCGCATCAATTGATGTGGAAATGTCATATCTGAAAAACTGATTGATCGGTTGGAGCGTTTCAATACTTTATCGTGAAGGCCAAGGGAACCTCCTATGATAAAAACAAGATGGCTTTTTCCCGAAACGGCAGCCTTTTGAATACATTCTGCAAAGCCTTCCGAAGTAAATCTTTTACCCTTTATTTCCAGAGTAAATACATATGCATCCTCCTTGATCTTCTCAAGAAGCCGGTCTGCCTCCTTCTCCCTGATCTGGTTTTCCAAAGCCTCTGAGGCCTTATCCGGCGTCTTTTCATCCGCCACCTCGATCACTTCAAATTTACAATATTTACTCAACCTCTTCGCATACTCATCAATGGCCTGACGATAAAAGCTTTCTTTAATTTTACCTACGCATAAAATAGTTACTCTCAAAATATTTCCTGCCGGTCTGCTCTGTCAACCGGATTACTCCTCAAATAAAGAATCATATATTTCATCCATGATACTGTCCAGAAATTGAAGTCCCATATCCTGAAATTGCTTAAAAACAACCATTTTCAACATATCGAAGCGTTTAAAATACATTTCCTCCGTGGAATCTTCACCTTCTCTTACAGCTGCCTCATTGATTTTCTCAGGAAAATCATTTTCCTGAAGCCAGTCAATGATTTGCTGTTTATTGGATTTCTCAGTGGTAGCTGCCTCTGTATACACCTTTACCTTCCGAAAGGAGATAATACCTGAAACAAAGAAAACAACAAACAGAGTACCCAGCACACCATAAAAGATAAATTTGGTACTTCCATCTATCGGCAAAGGAATGATGTCCAAGAAGCCAAGTATCAAAACGATCAGACCTATACCGCCAACGATCAATAATGTCCATGCAGAAGAACGATTGTCTTCTGCACGGGCTGCACTATCCATGTAATTTGCCATAACTGTCCCCTTATTTGTTTCTCAAATACTCATCAATGCCCTTTGCTGCTGCTTTTCCTGCACCCATGGCAAGAATAACCGTAGCTGCACCGGTAACTGCATCACCGCCGGCATAGACACCTTCTTTGGATGTCATACCATTTGCCTCATCAGCAACGATACATTTCCACTTGTTCACTTCCAGTCCCTTTGTGGTTGAAGAGATCAGCGGATTCGGAGAGGTACCAAGTGAC
The DNA here is from genome assembly GCA_964467405.1 of uncultured Acetatifactor sp. Lineage (GTDB taxonomy): Bacteria > Bacillota > Clostridia > Lachnospirales > Lachnospiraceae > Acetatifactor. The sequence goes on from CAYXQG010000162.1 coordinate 2,864, forward strand.
ATGATCACTGTATCAAGCTCCATCACAAATTCAGATCCTTCCTTCACAACAGGTCTTCTTCTGCCTGATTCATCCGGCTCGCCAAGCTCCATGCGAACACATTTCATGCCTGTTACCCAGCCCTTTTCATCCTTTATGATCTCAGTAGGATTGGTCAGCAGATCAAAGATAATGCCTTCTTCCTTTGCATGATGTACTTCTTCTACTCTGGCAGGAAGCTCTTCCTCGCTGCGTCGATATACAATATGTACCTCTGCACCAAGTCTTAAGGCAGTTCTTGCAGCATCCATTGCCACATTTCCTCCACCAACTACAGCTACCTTCTTACCTCGCATAACAGGTGTATTGGAATTTTCATCAAATGCTTTCATCAGATTACTTCTGGTCAGGTACTCATTGGCTGAGAATACACCGTTTGCATTCTCTCCGGGAATGCCCATGAATTTCGGTAGGCCTGCACCGGAACCAATAAATACAGCCTCAAAGCCCTCATCCTCGATCAGCTCATCGATCTTTACAGATTTACCAACTACTACATTGGTCTCAATCTTAACTCCAAGTGCCTTAACATTTTCAATTTCCTTAGCAACTACAGCCTGTTTCGGAAGACGGAACTCAGGAATTCCGTATACCAGAACACCGCCTGCCTCGTGCAGTGCTTCAAAAATTGTGACATCATATCCTAATTTTGCCAGGTCTCCTGCACAGGTAAGACCGGCAGGGCCGGAACCGATCACAGCAACCTTTCTACCGTTCTTTTCCTTGGCACCTTCAGGCTTGATACCGTTTTCTCTTGCATAATCAGCTACAAAGCGTTCAAGCTTACCGATAGAAATAGCATCTCCTCTGATACCGCGGATACATTTTCCTTCGCACTGGCTCTCCTGAGGACATACACGACCGCAGACTGCCGGAAGCGCACTGGATTCACTGATAATCTGATATGCCTCTTCCATATTTCCTTCTTTTACTTTACCGATAAAGCCCGGAATATCAATTGCTACAGGACATCCCTTCACGCATTGTGCATTCTTACATCCGATACATCTGGAAGCTTCGCTCATAGCCTCCTCTTTATTATATCCTAAACATACTTCCTCAAAGTTAGCAGCACGTTCCTTCGGATCCTGCTCTCTAACCGGTACTTTCTTCAAAACGTCCATTATTGGCCTCCCATTTATTATTTAATAAGTATCCTATTGTTTCCCTCAGCCGGAGAGTATGATCAATTCTCACAGTTACCGCATCCGCCGTGATGGGTAGCACCTTCCTTTGCCTTTAAGAATGCTCTTCCTTCTGCAGTTTTGTAAATCTGCTGACGTGTCATTGCCTCGTCAAAATCAACCAGATGTCCGTCAAATTCAGGACCGTCAACACAGGCAAACTTCACCTGTCCGCCAACTGTTACACGGCAGGCGCCGCACATACCGGTACCGTCAACCATAATAGGATTTAAGCTTACAATTGTAGGGATTCCCAATTCTTTCGTCAACAGGCAGACAAACTTCATCATGATCATAGGTCCTATTGCAATACATACATCATAGGAATTGCCCTCTGCAACCAGATCCTTGATCGTCTGGGTAACCATACCGCTTCTGCCGTAAGAACCGTCATCAGTAGTAATATAGAGATTTCCGGCAACTGCTTCCATTTCCTTTTCCAGAATCAGCAGATC
>CAYXQG010000163.1:0-4521 GCA_964467405.1 uncultured Acetatifactor sp.
CTACTGATATGGGTGTCAATATGGCCGGCAATTGTATTATTGATGATGAAGCCTGCCGCGAAGCCTCCCGCCAGGAGATCATACGCAGATATTACAAAGCACTGGTCGGCGTTGCAAACGGAACCAGCTCCATTGAAGAATTGGGCAAGATTGAATTGTTAATGAGTCAGGAGAATTTATCTACCTGTGACAGACCTACCGTGAAACCTGCTCTGGAAAGATCCGCACGCATCAGTGCACCTGCTGTAGCGATCGAGTTGCCGGACGGCCGTATCATTACAGGCAAAACAGGGGATCTGTTAGGTGCCAGTGCTGCTGCCCTGGTCAATACACTGAAGGAACTGGCCGGTATCCCTCACAGCGAATTGATCCTTTCACCGGATGCCATTTCACCGATCCAGGCATTAAAGACCAATTATTTGGGCAGTAAGAATCCTCGTCTGCATACCGATGAAGTACTGATCGCCTTATCTGCTACGGCTGCCTATAATGATCGTGCTACACTTGCATTAGAGCAGCTGCCTAAGTTAAAGGGAAGTCAGGTACATTCCAGTGTCATGCTCTCCTCTGTGGATCAGAAGATTTTTAAAAAGCTGTACTGTGATGTTACTTGTGAACCAAAGAGCATATAAGAAGAAAGTTATACCCCGGGTATCCTTATTTCAGGAATATACCCGGGGCTTTTATTTGCACTATTCTGCAAAAGAAGTGACCGGAAACCGGTCACTTTCTTAGAATAAATAGTCGATAGCATCCTGAATGGTTTCCACTCCGATAATCCTCATGCTGTCGTCTGCTTTTATATTTTTCATACAAACCTTAGGCACGATACAGGTATCAAGGCCTAATTTTCCGGCCTCTGCTACACGCTGTGCTGCCATACTGACAGAACGTACCTCTCCGCTTAAGCCTACCTCTCCAAAGGCCATCAGTTTGGGACTGAGCGCCGCATTCTTGAAGCTGGATACGATAGCCAAAACAATTCCCAGATCTATTGCGGGTTCTGCAATCTTCATACCGCCGGTCAGATTAATATATGCATCACAGCCCGACAGCTGGATTCCGGAACGCTTTTCCAATACTGCCATCAGCAGATTGACACGATTGAAATCTGTACCTGTAGTCTGTCTGCGGGGAATACCAAAGTTACTGTGGCATACCAGTGCTTGTATCTCGATCAATAGCGGGCGGGTTCCTTCCAGGGAACAGGCGACAATGGATCCGCTGGCATTTCCGGGTCTTCCTTCCAGCATATATTCTGAAGGATTCTGTACTTCCACCAGGCCCTCTTCCCTCATTTCAAATACACCAATCTCATTGGTGGAACCGAAACGGTTTTTTACACCTCTCAGGATTCTATAGGATGCATGGCGGTCTCCTTCAAAATAAAGAACCGTATCTACCATATGTTCCAATACTCTGGGGCCTGCAACGGTTCCTTCCTTGGTAACATGACCCACAATAAAAACCGACACGTTTAAGCCCTTGGCTAACTGCATCAATATACCGGTAGCCTCTCTGACCTGGGATACACTGCCCGGAGCAGAGGAAACATTTTCATTATACATGGTCTGTATGGAATCGATGACCACCACTTTGGGCATTTCCTTTCTGATCACGTCCTCAATAATGCTTAGATTTGTTTCACAAAACAACAGCATATTTTTCTGAAAGGTGCCTATTCTGTCTGCCCTCATCTTGATCTGTACCTGGGATTCCTCGCCTGAAATGTATAGGATTTTATGTTCCTGCTGTGCAAGCTTCCTGCAGGTTTGCAGCAAAAGAGTTGATTTACCGATACCGGGATCACCTCCCACCAAAGTCAGCGAGCCTTGTACGATGCCTCCGCCCAGCACTCTGTCCAGTTCTGCTATATTCGTCTTAATCTTATCCTCTTCCCGGATGCTTACATCTGCAAGGGAGGTTAATACCGGCTTACCTGCCGTTACTCCTGTCTTCCCTGTATTTTTTAAGGAAGCCGTTTGCACGACTTCCTCCACGAAGCTATTCCACTCTTTACATCCCGGGCACTGCCCCATCCATTTAGCAGACTCATATCCGCAATTTTGGCAGAAAAATATAGTTGCACTTTTGCCTTTTGCCATAAGCTTTCTCCCGTCGTTTATGCCTCTGCGATTCTTACTGTTGTCTCACCTACTCCTGCAAGTTCAATACTTAAATTCACTTTTCCACTGAAGCCTGTATTTACAGTGCCGATGCTTTCTCCCTGAAGAAATATTTCATAATCAGTTTCTTCCTTCATTCCGACAGTGATCTGAGCATCCTCTCTGCCTTCTACCGTAAAACTGACTGCATCTGCCTGTTCCTTAAAATCATGAACACTGGTACCCGGCACTGATTCATACAAAAACATACCATTTTTTTCCAATTTTGTTATTTCCGCAAAAGTCTTTACCTTATACAGATCCCCCAAATGTTCAAAGTCCTCAACCTTCTGTTTTGTTGCCAATGTATAATCTCCAAAACTGATTTCTCCGTTTGCCTCACTACGAAGCAGTTCCTTCACTACTGCCATAACAGTATCCTCCTCATTCATGTCTATTGTCTTTTTACCGTAAAAGTCACCTTTCCCTGTCCGGTCTTTTTATCGGTCTTATATCCTGCACTGACCGTATCACCCGGAGAAACATTCTTCTTCAGGATTTCCTCTGCCAAAGCATCCTCTACCACTGACTGAATTGCACGACGTAACGGTCTTGCTCCCATCTTGTTGTCAGAATACTTATCTACCAGATGCTCCTTCAGCGCAGTGCTCAAGGTCAGCTTAATATCCATCTGGGTCTTACAACGGTTACACAGATTTGCTGCAAGCAGGTTAATGATCTCCTTCATATTCTCCTTATTCAGCTGATGGAATACAATGATATCATCAATACGGTTGATAAACTCGGGCTTAAAGCTTCGTTTCACTTCCTCCATCACATTAGACTTCATTTTCTCGTAGTCCTTCTTCTCACTTGTTTCTGAAGAAAAGCCCAGATTTTTAGGATCTACGATTCGCTGTGCCCCTGCATTGGAGGTCATGATCAGAATCGTATTTTTAAAGCTTACCTTACGTCCCTTAGAATCTGTAATATGACCGTCATCCAGTACCTGAAGCAGGATGTTAAATACATCCGGATGAGCCTTTTCAATCTCATCAAAAAGCACTACGGAATAAGGATTACGTCGTACCTTTTCGCTTAATTGTCCGCCTTCATCAAAGCCCACATATCCGGGCGGTGATCCGATCATTTTCGAAACAGAATGTCCTTCCATATACTCCGACATATCTACACGGATCATTGCATTTTCCGAACCGAACATTGCCTCAGCTAAGGCCTTACTAAGTTCTGTTTTTCCTACACCTGTCGGTCCCAAAAAGAGGAAGGAACCGATCGGCCTGTTGGGATCCTTCAAGCCAACTCTGCCTCGTCTCATGGCCTTGGATACAGCCACTACTGCCTCTTCCTGTCCGATAACTCTCTTATGCAGCGTATTTTCCAGTCTGAGCAGACGCTCGCTTTCCTTCTCAGCCAGCTTCTGAACCGGTATCTTCGTCCACATGGCCACTACTTCCGCCACTTCATTCTCTCCGATCATAATATCGGCCTCAGTCTTAGCTTTTCGTCCCCGCTTGCGTGCTCTCTCCAACTTATGGACTGCCTCATCCTGGCTTTTCCTGTATTCGGCAGCATCTGCAAATCTGCCGTCCCGGATAGCTTCCTCAATTGCCTGGTCCAGTTTTTTTATCTCTTCCTGCATATCATTGTTTTTATCATTGGTATTGCTTTTGTTCAGTCTGGCTGCTGATGCCGCCTCATCGATCAGATCGATCGCTTTATCCGGCAGATTTCTGTCATTAATATAGCGGTCCGCCAGCTTTACCGCTGCCTCAACAGCTTCCCTACTGATCTTTACCTGATGATGCTCTTCATATTTGGTCTTGATACCCTCTAAAATGGCAATTGCTTCTTCTATTGTAGGTTCTTCCACATTCACAGGCTGGAATCTGCGTTCCAGTGCAGCATCCTTCTCCACATATTTTCGATATTCCGTAATTGTAGTCGCGCCAATTAACTGGATCTCTCCTCTGGCTAGGGAGGGCTTTAAGATATTGGAGGCATCGATTGCTCCTTCTGCGCCTCCGGCTCCTATGATCGTATGCATCTCATCCAGAAAGAGGATGATATTTCCGTCTGCAATGACCTCCTTGATCACCTTCTTAATACGTTCCTCAAACTCACCTCGATATTTACTTCCTGCCACCATGCCTGACAAATCTAATGTCAGCACTCTCTTATTCTGTACCGTAAAGGGCACCTCTCCCCGCACAATACGAAGAGCCAGTCCTTCCACCACTGCTGTCTTACCAACTCCGGGCTCACCGATCAGACAGGGGTTATTCTTTGTACGGCGGCTCAATATCTGGATAACACGTTTGATTTCTTCCTCTCTGCCAACCACAGGATCCAGTTTCCCTTCCCTTGCCAGGGCGGTCAGATCCCTGCTGTATTGATC
>CAYXQG010000164.1:0-4475 GCA_964467405.1 uncultured Acetatifactor sp.
TGATTGATTGCTTCAACAGTCTGAGGCATAACACCATCATCCGCTGCAACTACCAAAATAGCAATATCTGTTGCATTTGCGCCACGCATACGCATAGCAGTAAATGCTTCATGTCCGGGTGTATCCAGGAAGGTGATCTTTCTGCCACCGGCATTTACAGTGTACGCACCAATGTGCTGTGTGATACCGCCGGCTTCCTTGTCCGTAACATTTGTCTTACGGATTGCATCCAGAAGGGAAGTCTTACCATGGTCTACATGTCCCATAACACAGATAACGGGCGGTCTCTCCACCATGTTCTCTTCGTTTTCTTCATCTTCCTTCAAAAGCTCTTCGATCACATCTACCTTTACTTCTTTTTCGCAAAGGATATCATATTCCATTGCAATGGCTTCCGCATCTTCGTAAGAAATCTCCTGGTTAACGGTTACGATCTTGCCTTCCATAAAGAGCTTCTTAACAATAACGGAGGGCTGCAGCTTCATCTTATCAGCCAGATCCTTGATGGTGATGCTTTCCGGCAGAACAATAACCTTGATTGCTTCTTCTACCACTTCTTCCTTCTTCTTTTCAGGCTTTATGAAGCGGCCCGGTTTGTTCTTGAGTGCCTCATCCTCCTCATAGAAGTGATCCTTCTTATTCTTCTTGTCCTTCTCCTGACTGATACGTCTCTTTTCTTCTTCTCTATGCTTCTCAGTGTCCTTAGTCGGTGCTGCATCTGCTGCAAAGCTCTTGCCGGAACGGTTATTATCTCTGCCAAACTTATCGTTTGCACGTCCGTCTCCTCTGCCGCCTCTGTCATTTCTGTCGCCCTTGTCACCGCCATAAGGGCCCTTTCCTCCGTTGTTTCTGCGGTCTCCCTGACCACCAAAGGAAGGACGTCCCTGCATACCGCCTTCAGGCTTGTTGAAGCCGGGTCTGCTGCCGTTTCTGTTGTCACGGTTATCTCTGTTTCCGTACTGACCGTTTCTTTCCTGGCTTCCCTGTCTCTGTCCGCCGCGCTCATTATTACGATCATTGTTACGGTCATTGTTTCTCTCGTAGCCGCCCTGTCTCTGATTGTAGCGATCTCCCTGCTGTCTGTTGTATCCGCCATTCTGAGGTCTGTCATTGTTGCCACTGTTTCTGTTTTCCTGAGCCGGCTTACCGGTGTATTCCGGCTTCACAACCTCTGCTGCCTTTGTCTCCTGAACAGACTGCACTGTCTCTGCTGCCTTAACAGCTGCTTCTGTCTGTGCACTACGCTGGGGTCTTGTGTTCTGCGGCTTAGAAGGAACCATCTGCACACTGGGTGTAGGAGAAGGCGGTGTTAAAGGCTTGATCGGACGCACCGGCTGATTTACGGTCTGCTTCTGTCCATTATTATAGCCGCCTGTTCTATTCTGACCCGGTCTTGTCTGGTTCTGTCCCGTTCTGTTCTGATTCTGTCCCTGACCCTGTGTTTTAGACTTTTGTCCGGGCATCTTAGAATTCTGAGGGTTACTGACAAAAATGATCTTTTTCTTTTTCTTGGGAGTATCCTCCGAATTGTTTTTTGCCTCCTCTGTTAAGGCTTCCTTCTTTACTTCATCCACTGATGTGTTGTTGTCTGTCAAATGCTTATCTCCTTTTCCGCTAAATGCTTTTCGCACTATTTCTGCAGCACTGTCTTCTACGGAGCTTTGTGCTGCCTTTACCTCAATACCTTTATCCTGCAAACATGCGATCACATCTTTACTGGCTACATTAAGCTCTTTCGCTAATTCATGTACTTTCATTTTCGCCATGCTCACTACCTCCTAACCTCTTAAGCTTGCGCGTTCCGATTCTATTGCCTTTTGCACCGCTGCCGCCAAACCGGCATCACATATTGCAATAGAGGACCTTAAGTCTTTTCCGATTGACCGGCCCAAATCCGTTTTCACGCCATACTCTACGATCGGCACCTCATAAAATGAGCATTTGTCTGCAAATAACTTCTTGGTATTCGCTGACGCATCCTCTGCTACGATAACCAGCATAGCCGACCCGTCCTTCACTGCACTCTCTGTCTGATATTCTCCGCTGACCAGGTTTTTCCCCCTGGTCGCCAGCCCTAACAATGATAAAACCTTATTCTGCTTCAATCGCCTCAAACTCCTTATCCAAGGTGTCATATATCTCTTCAGGAATACTCATCTTAAAAGAGCGCTCCAGCCCCTTATTCTTATGGGCCTTATGCAAACATTCCTTTTGAATACAAAGATATGCGCCTCTTCCATTCTTCTTTCCTGTTATATCTAAACAGATCTCGCCCTCCGGGGTTTTGATGACACGCATCATTTCCTTCTTGCTTTTCATCTCACCACAGCCGACGCACTGTCTTAATGGGACTTTTTTCATTCAGATCTTACTCCTCATAATCCTCTGCATACTCTTCAAACTCTTCGTCTTCATACTCATCCACATAGTCTTCATAACGGAAGCCGGGAGCATCCTTTGCCTGTGTCTCAGATTTGATATCGATCTTATAACCTGTCAATCTTGCTGCAAGACGTGCATTCTGACCTTCCTTACCAATTGCTAAAGAAAGCTGATAATCCGGAACAACTACCTTTGCGGTCTTTTCATCAGGATCAGCAAATACTGCTACGATCTTTGCCGGAGACAATGCATTCTGAATCAGATTACCCGGATTCTCATCCCAGTTTACAATATCAATCTTCTCACCGCGAAGCTCCTCTACGATCGCATTTACTCTGGCTCCGTTCATACCTACACAGGCACCTACTGCATCTACGTTGGGATTATTGGACCATACAGCGATCTTTGTTCTGCTTCCTGCTTCTCTTGCAATGCTCTTAATTTCCACGGTACCGTCCTTGATCTCGGTTACTTCTGCCTCAAACAGTCTTTTTACCAGTTCAGGATGTGTACGGCTTACATTGATGCGAGGTCCCTTGGGCGTACTCTTTACTTCCAAAATATAAACCTTGATACGCTCGGTTGGCTTAAATACCTCACCCTTGACCATCTCGGATTCGTTTAACATAGCATCTGCCTTACCTAAATTGATGCTGATGTTTCTGCCTACATAACGCTGTACAACACCTGTAACAACATCCTTTTCCTTCTCAAAGTACTGATTATAGATAACGCTTCTTTCTTCCTCTCGGATCTTCTGCAAAATAACATTCTTTGCATTCTGGGTTGCAATACGTCCGAATTCCTTGGACTTGATCTCCACATTCAGGATATCACCGACCTTTGCCTTCTTGGAAACCTCCTTTGCATCCTCCAATGCGATCTGAAGCAGATCATCCTCCACTTCTTCTTTTGTTTCTACAACCTCTTTCTCTGCATAACACAGGAAATCGCAGGTCTCACGATTGATCTCTACCTTTACATTATCAGCCTTGCCAAAGTGATTCTTGCAGGCTGTAAGCAATGAATTCTCAATTGCTTCGAAGAGAGTCTCCTTGCTGATCTCTTTCTCCTTCTCCAGAATATTTAATGCTTCCATTAACTCTTTGTTCATTTTTCTACTTTTCCTCCATTCTGCGTATGCCGCGTTAAAAATCCAGTGCCAACCTGATAATTGCTATATCACTTCTTAAAAAGGTCTGCTCATGCTCTCCGTCAGAAACCGTAATACTGTTTTCATCAAAGGCCTGCAATACCCCTTCATATTCCTTATTGCCTTCAAAAGGCTTGTAAAGCTTGATCTCTACATCCTTTCCGATACTCTTTTCCAGATGTCTGTCCTTTTTCAGTGTCCTGCCAAGTCCCGGGCTGCTTACCTCCAGAATATATGCATCCGGAATAAAATCATTCTGATCCAACGCATCCGACAACGCACGACTGACATTTTCACAATCAATGATATTTACCCCATCCGGCTTATCAATATAAGCTCTCAGATAAAAATCACTGCCTTCCTTCACATACTCCACATCATAAATATCCACATCATACTTCTTTACAATAGGCATCAGCAATTCTTCCGTTCTTGCCTCGTATGTTTCCTTTTTGGACATTCCATACCTTCCTTTCACTACAACAAGAAAGAGTGGATTGGGGTCCACTCTTATCTAGTAATCATCTTCAATTCTAATTCAGTATATCCCTAAATGAAAAAAAAGTCAACTGTTTCGAATCATTTTTTCAACTTTCCTGCTCTGTCAGAAAATCCGCAATGGGGGTTTTCCCAAGAGGGACGATTTCCTTTTTCTTTACCAATTCAATTTCTATTTCATAAATCGTAAATTCCGCCGCACGGCTGTACTGCGGATCGATTCTGCCGTTTTTTGTGGGAATTGCAACACGCATAGAAATGCCCCCTTTCTTGCCATAATAGATATATTTTATCTTTTCGGGGAATGTTTGTCAATTTCTTTGCGTATTTCCCTAAAACATTGTACAATACTATGGAAGAAAACCGTTTTTGAACGGCATGAAAGGAGATTTCAGCAATGGATGAAAGAATCAAAACATTGGCATATAATTTAGTACATTAT
>CAYXQG010000165.1:0-4409 GCA_964467405.1 uncultured Acetatifactor sp.
TCCTTAGCTGCATCATATTCTGCATTTTCGGATAAGTCACCCTGTTCTCTGGCTTCTTTGATCTTCTGTGCTACTTCCTTACGCTTTACGACCTTGAGTTCGTTTAACTCGTCCTCGTATTTTTTTAATCCCTCATAAGTTAAGATATTTTTCTTCTCCTGCATTGCCTTACCCTTCCTTTGAAATATATATTATGCCGTTATCAGTGCATCTGAAACAAAATGCACCTACATTCTGTCTATTTTAACTTAGGCATTATACTAGAAATTGCTGATAGTGTCAAGGGTTTCTGACATTTCTCTCTGTATCAGATTTTTAAGAGAAATATATCCGACCCCTGTTCTCCGATCCTGTATGCTATGTCTTTTGGCCTCAGCCGAATCCATATCCAGCCAGATGCTGCCTTTTGCCAGTCCCCAGACCGGGATCCGTTCTGTTTTACTGAAATCAATAACCAGCGCAGGCTCCTCGCTTTTAAGCTTCAATCTATTCATCTCCGTCGGCAGGGTAAGCTGTACCTGTGTCGGCAGTCCATATTCCTCATACAGTGTCTCACGGAGCATTTCAAAACCGCCGGTTACCACCTCCTGATAAAAGACCATACTTTGTACACGGGGTGCCAGAAGGGGCACCCATTGCTGTATGGCAAATGCATTTCCAAGGATCAATACCTTATGCGGCATTTCTTTTACAGGAATGCTTTCTAACATCCATTTCAGATTTTCCGGATTATGATAATCCGAATACAGAGGCTTCTTCCACAATTCGCGCCAGGTTTCCTCCATCTGTATGCTATCCAGCCATTTTTCAAAACCATACTCATACATCAGGCTGTCCTCATGCTCTTTTTCAGTCCCGGATGTGGCAGCCAGCCTGTATACCGCCTTGCACATTTCCTCCTGCAGAAGTTTCAGCTCCTGTATTGCAGGATATCCACATAACTGGAGATAAAAAATTTCATTATCCCCAATGTGTCTGCGAAAAACCTGCAGTCGGAAGGCATCGGAAAAAGGCCTGTGATTCTTTATTCTAAAATATAATATTCTGTCCATGTTACATTGTATGTCAGGACATGTCTGCATATACAATGGATTTTAATGCTGTGTGAAAATCTGTTCCACGCTTTCCAAAAGCTCATCCATGCTTTCCATCGTATTGATCATCTGTCTGAATCTTGCGGAATTCGGATAACCTGTAGTATACCAGGACAGATGCTTGCGCATTTCCCTGACACCTGTATATTCTCCCTTAAATTCCAATTGCAGCTTGGCATGGCGAATGACGGTTTCCTTGACCTGTTCCATCGTTGGGCGGGGCGGTATCGTACCTGTTTCCAGATAAGCAGTGATCTCATGAAAGATCCAGGGATTTCCCTGTGCCGCTCTTCCTACCATGATGCCGTCGCAGCCTGTCTGCTCTACAAGCTTCTTGGCAGAAACAGCATCCACTACATCACCGTTTCCGATCACCGGGATTTTGACGGCATCCTTTACTGCTGCTATGATATCCCAATCTGCCCTGCCGCTGTAGTACTGTTCTCTGGTACGTCCGTGAACAGCCACTGCTGCCACTCCGCAGCCTTCCGCAATCCTTGCAATCTCTACAGCATTGACATTTGTCTCATCAAAGCCTTTTCGGATCTTAACTGTGACAGGCTTATTGACCGCCTTAACCAGCTTTGTCAATATCTCCTCCACCAGCTTGGGATTTTTCATAAGTGCAGAGCCTTCCCCATTGTTTACTACCTTCGGAACGGGACAGCCCATATTGATGTCAAGTATGGCAAAAGGCTTTTCTTCGATCCTCTTTGCCATCTCACTGATGATATCCGGATCCGAACCGAATAGCTGTAAGGACACAGGTCTTTCGTCCGGATGTATTGCCATCAATTCCTCTGTATTTTTGTTATTATAATAAATTGCCTTAGCACTGACCATCTCCATACAGTTTAAGCCAACGCCCTGCTCCTTGCACAGCAAACGAAAAGGCAGGTCTGTTACACCTGCCATGGGAGCCAATATGACATTATTTTTCAGGGTTACATTCCCAATTTTTAATTCACTCATTGATTTCTCCAATTTTTAAAACGACTGCAGACTCTTCCCCGAGGAAGAATTTCTTAACGGCGGTTTTTTTCATAAATGATACGCAGTCCCTCCAGGGTCAGTGCGCTGTCATAAATATCGATACTGTCCGTCTCATCTGCAATAGTACGTCCCAAACCGCCTGTTGCTACCACCTTCATATCAGCAAGTCCTGTTTCTTCCTTGACCTTCTTGATGATATACTCCGTCTGTCCGATCTGTCCGTACATCAGGCCTGCCTGCATACTGGTAATGGTTTCCTGTGCCAATATGGACTTGGGCTTTCTGATTTCAATATTGGGAAGCTTTGCAGCTGACTTCCAAAGTGCCTCCGAGCTGATCCGGATGCCGGGTGCTGTGATGCCTGCCGCAAACTCACCCTTATCTGTCACATAGTCATAGGTAGTTGCAGTTCCGAAATCAAGTACCAGTACGGGGCCGCCGTATTTTTCATAAGCTGCCACTGCATCCACGATACGGTCTGCACCAATGGAGCGCGGATCCTCTGTCACAACTTTAATGCCGGTCTTGACACCGGGTCCGACGATCAGGGGCTGGGTATTGGTATAGCGCATGATACCCCCTACAAGAGAATGCATCACGTCCGGCACCACACTGGAAATGATACTGCCCTCAATCTCCTTCACATCAATTTTCTTCATCTCCAACAGCTGCATCAGGGTCATGCTGTATTCATCTGAGGTTCTGGGGGTTTTGGTATTGATCCTGAAGGTAGCCTTCAATTCACTGCCGTCATAGATACCCCATGTTATATTTGTGTTCCCTACATCCACTACCAGTATCAAAATCTATTCCTCCAACATATCTGAAATATCTTCCTTCGCAATAAATACCCTGTAATACAGGCTTAAGGATTCCAGCAGTTCCTGACGTTTTCTGCGAATCTCCGAAATAAGAAGTCCGCTGGAAATCTCATCATAATAAATATCATCTTCTTCTGCCTGTGTTTCCAGGGATACGGAACCATCCTCTTCAAAAACAATGGTAAAAATACCGCCTACTTCCTCCGTAAAGAGCACACAGATAATGTGAAGCTCATCCTTGATGGAGTCCGGTATGCGATTAAACTGTTCATTAAAATAATACTTCTGCTCATATGCATTTGCACCGCAGAGCACGATTCTTTCACTCACTTTGACACCTTGCCTTTCCCAAAAGCTTCTAAAAGATACCAAAAATTTCTTTTAATATTTATACATATCCATACAGCCCTCTGACAGATACCTCACCTGCATAAACCTGCTGCAAATTACCGTCATGAAGCTCTACCAGCAGTTCTCCTGTATCCGTTATACCTCTGGCAATCCCCTCATATTCCCCTTTCGGGTCAAGGACACGCACCTGTTTATCCTTATTGATCAGCAATTCATCATAAGCTTCTTTCAGGAAATCCAGACTGCCTGCTGTTAAAAATGTTTCGTACTCCTTAAAGAAAATACGGATAATCTCCTCAAGCAGCTTATTTTTGTCCGTCTTCTGACCGCACTCTGTATCAAGGGAGGCAGCCATATCCCGGATTTCTTCCGCAAAGACGCTCTGCCCTACGTTGACACCCACACCGATCACACAATACTCTGCAGCAGTGCCTCTAAGCTTCATCTCAGAGAGAATACCGCATACTTTTTTGCCGTTTATGACAATATCATTGGGCCATTTAATAGATGCATCCAATCCGGTCACAGTTTTAAGTGCCCGGGAAACAGCATATGCCATAACCAGGGTCAGCATGGATATCTTTCCCGGTTCCAGATCAGGTCTGAGCAGAATGGTAAAATACAGATTGCTGTTATCCTGCGAAAACCATTCACGGCCTCTGCGTCCCTTGCCTGCAGTCTGGCTTCCTGCCTGGAATATACTGCCGTGGGGCGCCTGTGCATCTGCTTCACGCTTGGCCCATTCATTGGTGGAGTCTGTCTGTTCCCTGTAAAATATCTCTGTACCGGCTGTGCCGGCTGATAAGTTTTTAGCCTTCATATCCAAGTGTTGCCGCCATGATTGCTTTAATGGTATGCATACGGTTCTCTGCTTCTTCAAATACCAGAGACTGGGCAGACTCAAATACTTCGTCCGTCACTTCCATCTCACTGATACCGAATTTCTTCTCAATCTCACGGCCGATGGTGGTCTTTAAATCATGGAAGGCCGGTAAGCAGTGCAAAAAGATCGCATGCTCCCCTGCATTATCCATCACTGCCTTATTTACCTGATAAGGTAACAGATCCTCGATACGTTCTGACCAGACCTCGTCCGGCTCGCCCATGGATACCCATACATCCGTATAGATCACATCTGCGCCCTTGGTAC
>CAYXQG010000166.1:0-4386 GCA_964467405.1 uncultured Acetatifactor sp.
GATTGTAGCTGGACTAGCCATAAATGTTTTCATTATGTTCCCTCCATATTACTTTGTCTTTCGACTTTTCTTATGTTCCCTCAAAATCTAATCTGCAGATGTCCGGCTACATTTTAGAGTTTTCAGAAACGGTTACTATCAGCTGAAAAGCAATTTCAGCTTGTTATCTTAACGCTTCGTCGGGGCTTTGACTTAGCATTAAATGACATCGTCACACATTTGTATATTATATTATAGACCACTTTTTCTGTCAACAATAATTTTTGAAAATTTTATGGATTTTTCACCTCATCCGGATATTCATATTTTATCAGCATCAGGCCATGGGCAGGTGCAGTGGGACCGGCTTTTTCACGATCACATGCCGACAGGATCTGCTCCATCATCTCGGGCTTTCTTTTCCCCTGTCCGACCTCCATAAGTGTGCCTGCTATAATCCTTACCATATTATATAAGAAACCGTTGCCGCAGATACGGATCACAATATCCGTTCCCTCCTGCTTCACCTCAGCCAGATATATGGTGCGGACTGTACTCTCTACCTGGGCGCCTGTCTGGCAAAAGCTTTTAAAATCATGCTCCCCCTCCAGATATTTGGCTGCCAGATTCATCTGCTCCACATCCAGCCTACGGTAGGTAAAGAACGAATACAGCCTTTTAACAGGCATGGGAAATTCACTTCTGTAAATTCGATATTCATAGGTTTTTTTGCTGTTACAATGTCTGGGATGCCAATCCGGTGCAACCTCTTCCGATTTTTGGATACGGATATCCTCCGGCAGTCTCTGATTTAAGGCATAGGAAATTTTTTCTGCAGGAATCCTTGCAATTGTATCAAATACTGCCACATTTCCAAGGGCATGAACCCCTGAATCCGTTCTGCTTGCACCTATCACATGAATATCTTCCTGCAAAAGTTCAGATAAATGACGGTTCAATTCGCTTTCAATCGTTATCACGCCGGGCTGAAGCTGCCAGCCGTGATAATTACTGCCGTCATAGGCTACAACCAGCCGTACACGTTTTTTCTTATATTCCATACTTTCACAGACTCCTTAGCTCTTTCTCTGCCCCCACTCCATGCTCTACAGCAATATTCCTATCAACACCTTACAGATCAGATATGCAGCAATAATGCCATAGGCTGCGTAGTCGATCTTTTTATATACCAAAGGCTTCATTTTGGTACGTCCGTCGCCGCCGCGATAGCATCTGGCCTCCATGGCCATTGCCAGATCATTGGCTCTGCGGAATGCAGATATAAACAGGGGCACCAGTAATGGCACCAATGCCTTCGCTCTCTTTACGATATTACCTGATTCGAAATCTGCGCCTCTGGCAATCTGTGCCTTCATGATCTTATCCGTTTCCTCCAGCAGGATAGGAATAAAACGCAGCGCGATCGACATCATCATCGCAACCTCATGAACCGGAATTTTAAAGATTCTCAAGGGTTTCATCATCTTTTCCATTCCATCCGTCAGATTATTCGGTGTTGTTGTAAGCGTCATAATAGAAGAACCAATGAGCAAAAAGGTCAGACGAATTGCCATATAAACAGCTATTTTCAAGCCTTCTCTGGTAATGGTAAACTTCCATATGGTTAACAAGGCCTCTCCCGGTGTTAAAAACAGATTGAAAAGTACTGTGATCAACAGTAAAAACAAAATGGATTTCATTCCCCGTACCATGAATCCAAACGGAACGTTGGAAAGCTTGATCACCATAGCCAGAAATAATGCTGCCAAAACAAATCCCCATGCACTTTCAAAAACAAATAAGGATATGATATAGAGCAATGTACCTCCGATTTTCACCCTTGGATCCAATTTATGGATAACAGACTCTGTCTGATAGTATTGTCCTAATGTTATATTTCTTAACATATTACTCCTTTTGAGGCGCTATTTTCACGCCCGACATAGTTTACACTTTACACTCTGCCCAGTGCGTGCAGAATATCCTCGGCTGCTTCTTCTATGGTGATTGCATCCGTTTCTACCTGCATGCCGCTGTCATGAAGTGCCTGCATAATATAGGTAACCTGGGGAGCTGCCAGACCGATCTCTTCCAACTCTTTGTAATGTCTGAAAACCTCCTTCGGCACGTCATCATACATTACTTTTCCTTTGTTCATTACGATAATCCTGTCCACATACTCTGCTACATCGTCCATGCTGTGACTTACAAGCAGGATCGTCATACCGGTTTCTACCTGCAATTTCTTCACCTGATTCAGGATCTCTTCGCGTCCCTTTGGATCTAATCCGGCTGTCGGCTCATCCAATATAAGTACCTGCGGCTTCATGGCCAAAACTCCTGCAATCGCTACACGACGTTTCTGGCCGCCGGACAATTCAAAGGGGGACTGCTTATAGTATTCTTCCGATAATCCTACAAGCTCCAATGCTTCCCTTGCACGCGCCTCAACCTCGTCCTTGCTCAGTCCCAGATTCTTAGGACCAAAGCACACATCGCTGAACACATCTACTTCAAATAATTGATGCTCCGGATATTGAAAAACCAATCCTACATTGCTGCGAAGCTTCTTCATATCATAGCCTTCGCTGTAAATATCTTCCCCATTATAATAAATATGTCCCTCTGTAGCCTTGATCAAACCGTTTAAATGCTGTACAAATGTGGACTTACCCGAACCGGTATGTCCGATAATGCCGATAAATTGCCCTTCCGGAATCTCCAGACTGACATCATCCAAAGCCTTGTATGCCATTGGGGAATCCGGTTCATACACATAACTGATATGTTCAACAGTAATAGCCATATTACCTCTCATTCTGTCGTTTCAACGACTCTACCAACTCTTCCTTGGTCAATATTCCATCCGGAATATCCAATCCTCGTTTTTTTAATTCATAAGCTAACATTGTAACCTGCGGAACATCCAGACGCAGTTCTTTCAATGCCTCTACCTGCGAGAAGATCTCTCTGGGCGTGCCCTGCATGGCAATCCTTCCCTTATCCATTACAAATACTCTGTCTGCATGGATAATCTCTTCCATATAGTGAGTGATCAGGATTATGGTGATGCCTTCTACGTCATTCAATGCCCTTGCCGCACGGATCACATCCTTACGGCCGTTCGGATCCAGCATGGCTGTCGGCTCATCCAAAATAATGCACTTCGGATGCATTGCTAATACACCGGCAATGGAAACTCTCTGCTTCTGTCCACCGGACAGCTTATTCGGAGAATGTTTACGGAATTGATACATTCCTACTGCTCTCAGGCTTTCCTCCACACGTTCCCAAATTTCCTTAGTCGGAACACCAATATTTTCCGGGCCAAATCCAACATCTTCCTCTACCACCTGGCCAATGATCTGATTATCAGGATTCTGGAATACCATACCTGCCGCCTGGCGCACATCCCAGATGTGATCCTCCTGTCCGGTATCCATTCCATCTACCCAGACAGTGCCATCCGTGGGATAAAGAATTGCATTCATATGCTTGGCAAGAGTGGATTTTCCGGAGCCGTTATGTCCTAAAATGGCTATAAATTCTCCCTGCTTAACATCTAAGGAAACCTTATCCACAGCAGTGGTAACACCTTCCACGTTGCCGTCATCGTCCCTTTTTATATATTCATATGTTACATCCTTGGCTTTGATAATACCCATATTTTCCTCCCAGATGCCTGATTCAAAGGTTTGTTGTCAGCCGTGCCAGCTCGCATTCGCTTTGCTCCTTGCCACGGCTGAGCGCCATTCGACTTCCTTACGCCGTGCCAGCTCGCATTCGCTTCGCTTCTTGCCACGGCTGAGCGCCATTCGACTTCCTTACGCCGTGCCAGCTCGCATTCGCTTTGCTTCTGCTCGCTGTGGCTGAGCGCCATATACATACGTAAACATGCTGCTGTCGGCAGGCAAGCCTGCCACGAGCAGTATGTTTACGTATGTGCACGGCTAGACAGTATACATTGTACAAGAACATGGGGAGAAAAACAAGTCCCCAATATTGTTGTTTGCAGGGACGCTTCAAGCTCCCCAAGGCGGCAGATAGAAAAATCAAAAAACAGGTTCGTTCGAATGCGAGCATTCACGAACCTGTTTCTGATTTTTCTGTTTGGCTTAAAGCTATGACTTAAACTAACTCAAGTACAACTTCCATAGCTGCGTCACCCTTACGGAGACCGATCTTGATGATTCTGGTATAACCACCTTTACGGGTAGCATACTTAGGAGCGATTTCATCGAATAACTTAGCTACTAAGTCAACTTCCTTGGTGTTCTTCTTCTTACCTGCTGCTTCAGTAGGAACTTCAACTACAGGATATAATACCTTTAACATCTGACGACGAGCATGTAATCTTGAAGGAAGATCCTTCTTGATTTCCTTTGTAACGGTCTCATACTTAGTTAC
>CAYXQG010000167.1:0-4349 GCA_964467405.1 uncultured Acetatifactor sp.
TAGGAGGCCTCTCCCCCATACCATACAAAGTCCAATATTTCCAGCTCCGACCCCTGACATGCTTTAAGGATCTTATCCTTTGCGGCCGCCATGGCCTTATGCCCTCCGATCACAATGACCTTTTTTCCATAAGGCAGACAAATAACCGGAATTTTATCATATACCTTGTCTCCAACGGAATAATTCGGAAGATTCATACTGTAGTTTTCCATAATCGTCGCTCCTCTCGCAGCCCTCACTTTTTTACAAGTATATCACTTTTACGAAGAAAAACAAGGTCTAGCCTTTGCCAAAACTGATACAAATCATATCTCCTGCACGGATTATTTTTCAGTATTATTTTTTCAATTTACGAAATTATCAGTAAAAAAGCCAAAATCGGTAGCTTTTATATAATTAAAATGGTAAAATGGTGGTATGTAACGGTTCTATAGATTAAAGTTTCAAGAACCAAAGGAGGAGAATATTATGAAACCAAGAAAGACTTTCTTCGATCCGTCAGAAGGCTATTTCATTAAGATGGCCGATCTGGTAGATTTCTCAGATGAAAATCGTGAGGATACCGGTCTGATCAACGAGTGTCTGAAAAAAATTTCCAGAAAAGGTGGCGGTACTCTGTATTTTTCAGACGGAGTGTACAAAACACGTACCATCCTGCTGCAAAGCAATGTAACAATCTATATTGATAAAAGTGCTGTATTGAAAGCAGCAAGCGGAGAATATGAGCATGAGGATCTGACGGATCCTGTCACCGGTGAATTATATCCCTGGGTACTGTATCAGGATGCCGGACACAGCTTCTATCAAAACTCCCTGTTTTATGGTCATGACCTTGAAAATATCAAGATCATCGGCAATGGTATGATCGACGGCAATGACCTTATTACCAAATATGATAATATGAATCAGGACAGAGGACTTACTCCCATGAACAACAAATCCCACAAGGATCAGAACATGGGGGCCGATGTTCCTACACCCGGTCCTGACAGCAAGGGAAGAACCTGCAACAAAATGTTTGCCCTGATGCGCTGTACCAACGTAGAAATCGGTGGTATCTGCCCTTCCAAGGACCTTTGGTATGACGGCGAATTCGAAGGAAAACGCGGTAAAGTCGGCTATCTGAATGAGGACGGCTCCTTCGATTTTGACAGTGTAAATAATATGCTTCATATTACGGATACCGGTCACTTTGCTATTCTTGCAAACGGACTGGACGATCTGCATATTCATGATTTATATATGGACAACTCTCCTAACATGCGTGACAGCTTTAATATGATGTCCTGCCGAGATGTTGTTGTATGTAATATCTATATTGACGGCTGTTCAGATGATGTTATTAAATTTGCTTCAGATATGGCACTTGGCAAACCTCGCCACGGCGGTAATGCCATTGTCCGTAATATCGTCGGTGATACAGAATGCAGCTTACTTTTGGTTGGTGGTGAAACCAATGGTGATCTTGCAAACATCTGCTATGATAACGTAGTATGCCTGGCTGCAAACAAATCTGCCATTGGCATCATGACAAGCGGCGGTGCAAGACTAAGCAATATCCACTTTAACTGCGGTGGTTCCATCGGTCAGTGCTGCTGCGGAACCGATCATGGTAATCTCTCCATCGGTTATACACCTGCCAAAGCACACCCTTACCGCTCCCATATCACACATATGCGCCAGCCCATCGGCATTTATGCAAGCAAAGCGCCTGAGGCCGGACGCAGCCGTATTGAAAATGTATATGTGGGCAAGCTTACCAGTGATTATGGCTATGCAGGAAGCCGTGCAAAAGCATGCCAGGTCAAGGATTTCCCTGCATATGAAGGACAGGCAGAAACACCATCCATGATCCAGGGCTGCTTACCTTCTGATGATCCCAGAGTGATCGCAGATCCAGGTTTCGGCCGTGCAAGCAATATTATCATAGAAGATGTTGATATGCTGGTAAAGGGCGGACACAGTGATGCTGAAAAGCAGAATGTGATCGATCCCAGTGTCGGTGCGATCAGCCTGCGTGAAGCAAATACCCCTGAGGGTGGCTCTAAATTGCCTGCTTACGGCTTCTATATCCGCCATGCAGACGGTGTACATTTCAAGAACTGCACTCTTGCCACAGAAAAATTTGACGGCAGAGAAGCTTTCCATGCAGATGATTGTACAGATGTAACCTTTGAAAATCAGACTATTCAAAATCCCAAATCCGAATCATAACTATACTAAAAGGAGGATGTCCTTATGCAACCCAGAAAAACTTTTTTTGATCCATCAGAAGGATATTTTATCAAAATGGCTGATCTGGTAGATTTTTCCAAAGAAGACCGTGAAGATACCGAACTGATCAACTCCTGTCTCAGGAAAATATCCAGAATGGGCGGCGGTACTCTTTACTTCTCAGATGGTATATACAGAACCCGTACCGTTATGCTCCAAAGCAATGTTACAATCTACATTGATAAGAGTGCCGTGCTGAAAGCAGCTCCCGGCGAATATGAACACGAGGATCTGATTGACCCCATGACCGGCGATCTGTATCCCTGGACCAGAACCCATGATGCCGGACATAACTGGTTTATGAACTCCATGTTCTATGCAGAAAATAAGAAAAATATTAAGATCATCGGTAACGGCAAGATTGACGGCGACGGCTTTATTACCAAATATGACAATATCAATCAGGACAAGGCACTTATCCCCATGGACAACAAGTCCGCAAAAACCAAGAGTACTGCAGCCGGCATGGGTGGTGACATGCCCGAGCCCGGCCCCGACAGTAAGGGAAGAACCTGTAATAAGATGTTTGCGATGATTCGCTGTAAGAATGTGGAAATCGGCGGCATCTGTCCTTCCAAGGATCTTGCTTATGACGGAGACTTCGAAGGTAAGCGTGGAAAAGTTGCCTATTTAAATGATGACGGATCCTACGATTACGAAAGCGTTGATCAGATGCTTCACCTTACCGATACAGGTCACTTCGTATTAGTAGGAAGCGGCATTGACGGGCTGCAGCTTCATGACCTGTTCCTGGACAATGCACCTAATATGCGTGATACCTTCAATCTGCAGGGATGCAATGATGTAGTATGCTGCAATATCTTTATTGAAGGTGTATCAGATGATGTAATTAAATTTGCTTCCGACCGTGGTATGGGAAATGAATACCGTGACTGCAGCAACTTTATTGCCCGTAATATCATCGGTGATACAGAATGTAACCTTATCCTGATCTGTGCCTGCCATGGCAGTATTGAGAACGTCTGCATCGATAATGTGATCGGACTTGCTTCAAATAAAGCAGCAATCTGTATTGCTGCTACCGGTACCTCCAATGCACGCAATGTCCATATTAACTGCGGCGGTTCTGTAGGAAAATGTACCTGCGGTACAGATCATGGTGACCTTACGATCGGCTATGAGCCGGCTAAAATCCATCCTTATCGTTCCCATATCACTCATATGCGTATGCCGTTCAATATTTCCCTTGGCGGCTTCCGTGATGAGCCTTTCAACAGAATAGAAAACATCTACATCGGTAAGATTACCTGTGATAAGGTATATGCAGGCAGCCGAGCAAAGGCTTGTCTTGTTACGGATTTCCCTGAATATGAAGGCAGATCCGAAAGTACCTCCCTTATCCAGGGTGCATTCTCTGCGAACGATCCCAAAGTGCTTGCCGATCCCGGATTTGGCCGTGTAAGCAATGTTGTCTTTGAGGATGTGGATCTGTTGGTAAAGGGTGGCCATTCTGAGCAGGAACGTCTGAATGTCATAGATCCTTCCGTTGCTGCTATCCCGCTTCGTGACTCTGATAACCCTGACGGTACATCCAGAGTACCTGCATATGGATTCTATATCCGCCATGCAGATGGTGTTCATTTCAAGAACTGTACCATCGCAACCGAAAAATACGACGGCCGACATCCGTTCCATGCTGATGACTCCACAGATGTGACCTTCGAAAATGGAAATATATACAATCCTATGCCTGAAAAATAATCATAAGTTTATATAGCTTCTTTCAAAAAACGAGGGGAAATGTCCCCTCGTTTTTTATTATGGTTTGAAAAAGCATTCTGCAGCTTACCTAAAAATGCTTCTTTATGATCAATCATATCTATTCTGAATTCACTATCGGAGAATATTTCACCATCACGCTCGCAATCCATCTCCGTGGACGATCTTCGAAAATACAGCTATCCGAAACAATGACCAATGTATTTCCATCCGTAATCTTCAAACTTCTCAAAAAAAATACGGAAAACCCTGTAAAATCAAGGTTTTCCGTATTTTTCACTTACTGCTGGTGGCCGGACTTGAACCGGCACGGGGTTGCCCCCGAGGGATTTTAA
>CAYXQG010000168.1:0-4329 GCA_964467405.1 uncultured Acetatifactor sp.
GGTACAGATGGTAGTAGAGGGTGTATATTCTGCAAAGGCAGCGATGCAGCTTTCCAGGAAATATCAGGTTCAGCTTCCGATCATTGAACAGGTTAATGCAGTTCTCTTTGAAGGTAAGAATGCTGCAGAGGCTGTAAGAGAGCTTATGATACGAGATAAAAAAATTGAAGTTTCCGATACCCCATGGGAAGAGGAATAGAGAAGATAGGTAATGTCCCGTAAGGGACTAAAATACCCCTGTCCGGTTTCAGTGCTTACTCCGGACAGGGGTATTTGTATCTGTATGGAACGTCTAACGGATAGCAGTGACGATCTCGGTTGCCATCTTAGGCTTGTTCATGGTATAAATGTGAATACCGTCTGCATTGTTTTCTTTCAAATCTAAAATCTGGCGGATTGCATAATCAATACCGGCCTTTCGCATATCCTCCGGTGAATCAGCATATTTTGCGATCATATCAGACATTGCCTTTGGCACGCTGGATCCGGATAAGGATACGGAGGTACCGATCTGGGTGGCGGAAGTGATGGGCATAATGCCTGCATGTATGGGTGCTGTAATCCCTTTCTTTCTAGCCTTTTCAACAAAGGAATAGAAGAAATCATTATCAAAGAAAAGCTGTGTAATAAGAAGCTCGGCACCGGCCTCCTGTTTTTCCTTCAGATGCTTTAAGTCTGATTCCATACTGAAGGCTTCAAAATGTTTTTCTACATAACATGCACCTGCAATATGCAAATCAGTCTTTTCTTTCAGATAACGAATCATATCACTGGCATATATAAATTCTCTGGAATTATATTGTTCGTCTGTCATAAGCTTCGGGCGGTCACCACGCAGTGCAAGAATATTGTCCACATGCTGCTTTTGTAACTCATCTACTACCTTTAAAATATCTGCAGCGGTATTTCCTACGCAGGTTAAGTGGGCAAGCGCAGGGATCTTTAAGATATTTTGAATGTAGGAAGCAATTTCTACTGTCTTTTTGGAATTGCTTCCGCCTGCACCATAGGTAACACTGATAAAATCAGGATTTAACAGGGCAAGTCTGTCAAGGACCGAAAATGCGGCTTCAAATTCCCCTTCTTTTTTGGGAGGGAATACTTCAAAGGATAATGAGGGTTCGTTCTTTAATGTCTGAATCATAGGGTGTCCTCCTGTATAGTTGGAATATATCATTAGCTTCTAAATAACAGAATAAAAATCTCAAATGTAAATTTTACTTTCTGTACTTGCTTTTCATTAATGAATATCGTAACATGGTAGTAGTTGATTTTCAAGGAAAAATTGTCGGTCATTGTGTCGCAGACAGACCGGTCAGAGCCTACAGGATATATGTCTGTAAGTTTTATGCAGCATATTGGCAGTCTGTTTTGATTTATGAATCATGTTTAGGACAGATTATCGTAAGATTATAAAAAGTGAGGTATAGATATGAATACATTTCAGGGAACCCAGGAGTATGTAGCAAGTGAAGAGTTGATGGCAAGTGTAAATATTGCGATCGCATTAAAGAAGCCCCTTTTGATCAAGGGTGAACCGGGTACAGGCAAAACGATGCTTGCAGAAGCAGTTGCAAAGTCATTGAATAAGAAGCTGATCATCTGGAACATTAAATCCACCACTAAGGCTCAGGAGGGCCTTTATGTTTATGATACTATCCAAAGACTCTATGACGGGCAGTTTGGTGAAGAAGGTGTGGATGATATTGCAAGATATATTAAATTGGGCAAGCTTGGAGAAGCCTTTGCCAGTGACGAGCAGGTTGTTCTTTTGATCGATGAAATAGATAAGGCAGATCTGGAATTCCCCAATGACCTTTTGTGGGAGTTGGATCAGATGGAATTTTATATCAATGAGACCAAGGAAACAGTCAAGGCAAAGCACAGACCCATTGTGATCATAACCTCCAATGCGGAGAAGGAATTACCGGATGCATTTTTGAGAAGATGTATTTTCCACTATATTGATTTCCCCAATGAGGAATTGATGGAAGAAATTGTAAAGGTACATTTCCCGAATGTGGAGGAGCATCTGTTAAAGAATGCAATGGAAGTATTTTATAACATTCGATCCATCCGTGATATCAGGAAAAAACCAAGCACCTCTGAATTGATCGACTGGGTGAATGCACTTCAGATCGGAGGTATCCCCACTGCAACGATCAAATCAGCTCTTCCTTTTATAGGAGTGGTGGTTAAGAAGGATGAAGATTTAGAGATTGTGCGACGTTCTAACGGATTATAAGAGAGGATACAGATGTTTACAAATTTTTTTCATGCGCTCAGGGCAAAAGGGCTTCGTGTGACATTGGGAGAGTGGTTGACATTACAGGAAGCACTGGATAAGAATCTGTGCGGCAGCTCTTTAACGCAGTTTTATTATGTGGCACGTATGATCTTGGTAAAGAGTGAAACGGATTTTGATAAATTTGATATGGCCTTCGAGGAGACCTTCAAGGCAGCTGAAAAGGAAACAGAGGTAGGAGCACAAATGCTTCGCTGGCTGGATAAGTCTGATATGATGGAATTGGCTCACGAAGAGGCAAGAAATCATCTAAATCAGGTGGAAGAGATTGTTGTGGATAAGGAGGACGTGGAAGAAAAATTCCGTCAGCGTCTGAAGGATCAGGACAGCGAGCACAACGGCGGCAGCTTTTGGATCGGTACTATGGGTAAAACCTCTTTCGGAAATATGGGTGGCAATGTTGGCGGCGTCCGTGTAGGAGGAAAGACAGGTTATCAGTCTGCATTTGCAGTAGTAGGCGCCAGAAAATACCGGGATTTCCGTGATGACAGAGTTTTGGACAACAGACAGTTTCAGATGGCCTTTCGTAAGCTGCGTCAATTTTCGTCCAGACTGGATATACCGGAGACGGAGCTGGATATAGACGGTACTGTAGATAAGACCTGTAACAACGGCGGCTGTCTGCAGATCGTCATGAAAAAACCACGTAAGAATGCAGTAAAGCTCTTACTTTTGATGGATTCCGGAGGAACGATGATTCCCTTTAGCAATCTGTTGAATGATCTGTTCCAGGCAGTCCATAAATCCAACCATTATAAGGATGTGAAAACCTATTATTTCCATAATTGCATCTACAGTAAGCTTTATAAAACACCTGAGTGTGAGAACGGAGACTGGGTAGATACAGAATGGGTATTTCGGAATGTAGGCAGTGATTATAAGGTGATCATTGTAGGAGATGCTGCAATGGCACCTGAGGAATTGTATTCTGATACGGGAAATTACCGCGGACCCAATGGAGGTCTGTCAGGCTATGAATGGCTGCAACTGGTAAAGCGTAAGTACAAGAAGGTTGTCTGGCTGAATCCCAAAATGGCACCGGGACGTGCTCCCTGGAGAGAAGCCGAAACTGCCATTAAGGAAATTTTTCCTATGTACAAGCTGACAGTGGATGGGTTGAATCAGGCTATGATCAAACTGATGGTAAATAAATAGAGATAGGAGGCTGTCCGGAAATTTTTAAACAGCATATGATAAAAATCAATATTTGCCTGTTGACAAAAAATAATTTCTCGGATAGAATATGTGGCATATAGTAAAAGGCTAAGAAAAGAATAAGTAGTAATGAGTGAAACTGACAGAAAGCTGCCGGATGATGAGAGGCGCGAGGGAAGCTTATTATGAATACATCTTGGAGCTGCGTACCGAATAAAGTAGGCTACGACGAGTTGGGCAGTCGTTATACTGTCACGGCATTGCAGATGCCTAGTAAGATAGTACCCGTAAGGGTATTGTGAAGAATGGTGGTAACACGAGTTTTAGCTTCGTCCTTTCATTAGGATGAAGCTTTTTTGTTGTCCGGATATGTAGCCGGCATAGCAGGATAAGCATGGCATATATTGCACCGGAAGCAAAGGAAAGAACCTTTAGGAGAAGGGATAGGAGGAATTTTTAATGACACTGTACGAAGAATTACAGGCAAGAGGTCTTCTTGCACAGTTAACAGATGAAGAGGAAATCAAGGAATTGATCAATAATGGTAAGGCAACCTTTTATATCGGCTTTGACCCTACGGCAGACAGCCTTCATGTAGGACATTTCATGGCACTTTGCCTGATGAAGAGACTTCAGATGGCAGGTAATAAGCCTATTGCACTGATTGGCGGCGGTACGGCTATGATCGGCGATCCTTCCGGAAGAACAGATATGCGTACCATGATGACAAAGGAAACCATTGCACACAATGTGGAATGCTTTAAGAAACAGATGAGCCGTTTTATTGACTTCTCTGAAGGAAAAGCCTTGTTGGTTAATAATGCAGACTGGCTTTTAGATCTGAACTATGTTGATGTACTCCGTGAGGT
>CAYXQG010000169.1:0-4266 GCA_964467405.1 uncultured Acetatifactor sp.
GCCTTGATTGCTCTATAGAGCAATTTATCCTTGCCGATGATATGCTCCTGTCCTACCACCTCATCCAAGGTCCTCGGACGCATTCTGGCTGCCAAGGGAGACTCCTTTTCCATATTTGTACTTCTCATATATTCGAACAAATCCATATTTCTTTCCTATCCAATCGCTTGTTTTCTGCCGAGGCAGGTGTTTCCAAACAAGACCCCGTCTCTGACAATCATTTGTATATAGTTTAACATATTTTTTTAGCATAGTGAATCATCTTTTTACATTTGATGCGACCGCAGGATTTATTCAAAGAGGATATCCTCCACTGTCACAAAGGTATATCCCTCCTGCTGCAATTCATCCACTATTCGGAGTGCTGCAGTCACCGTGGATTCATAGCAGTCATGTAACAATATAATATCATTCTCTTCCACCTTCTCTGTCACCCGTGTAACTACACAATCCGCATCATTACAGCACCAGTCCAGGGGATCTATTGTCCATAAAACAGGTATCATATTCAGCTTACGTTCGAACGCCTTATCCCAGGAGCCGTAGGGCGGCCGTACAAAAGTCACCTCTTCACCTGTGATCTCCCCGATCAGCTCATTGGTAGCAATCAACTCTTCTTCAAATTTCTTCTTATTGTCACTTTGAAGCTGCAGATGACTGTAGGTATGATTTCCGATCAGATGCCCCTCCTCGTACATATGCTGTATCACCTGCGGATAGAGTGCCGCATTCTCTCCCGTCACAAAAAAAGTTGCTGTAACACCCCGTTCCTTCAATCCCTCCAGCAATTGCTCCGTATAGCGGGGATGAGGGCCATCATCAAAGGTAAGGGCAACCTTCTTTACCTCCTCAGCATTCACAACCATACTGCTTCCCACAGGCCGGATTCCACGAAATAACATGCCGCATACAAGCAGCAATACAAAAAGCAGCTCTACCATTATTCCTATAATGATAAAAACTGCTCCTCTCTTTTTCATAATACTGCACCTATATTGCTCTTTGAAACAATATATGCCCCTTTTTCTTTTCTATTCTTCCGGATAAAAAAATACATCCTTTAAAAGCTTCTCAGATACATATTTTCCACAAACTGCTCCGAAAAACCATCCGTCTCTGCCAAATTGATCACCTGAGTATGTGCCAGGATCTCCTTGATCCCGGCATCCGCAGTCTCATCATAATGATAAGCATAAGCTCCTGCCAATGCTGTATTTCCCGCTGCCACTATCTTTCCTGCGCTTGCTTTGGGCAGCAGGCCGATCCTTATGGCAGACTCCTCCTTTAAGAAATATCCAAAGCCCCCGGCAAGATATACCCTGTCAATTTCTGCCATGCTTCTTATGCCGTAAGCATTCATTAACATCTGAATACCTGCTGCCACAGCCGCCTTGGCAGTCTGCAACTGTCTGATCTGTTCCTGGGACAGACGGATATCTGCAACCTGAATACCGGTTTCAAAATAGGCATCCGTAAGCAGACCTGTTTCATCTATAATGCCATGTGTCAAAAGCCCGGCTGCAATATCCACAATATCTGCTCCCCAGACAGCTTTTCTGTCTTTTTGGAGCATCCCTTCAAAGGCAGGACCTGCTGCCGTACTGGTTGCCACCATTTTCGTCCGGTTTCCTAACACCATTTCCCCATTGGTACCCAGATCAATCAGCAGACTAAGCTTATCTTCCTGTCCCATACCGCAGGCAAGCACTCCCGACAGCACATCTGCCCCTACAAAGGCAGAGAATCCGGGCAGGGTCACCGCTTCTGTTCCGCCAATCCGAAGCCTCTCGCTTTCCAGATAATCCGCCCGAAAGGGCGCATATCCCAAGGGGCCCGGATCATGACCGCAAAGCAGATACAGCATCGTCGTATTGGCAGCAATATACATCCTTTCTATACCTGTTGACTGTTTGTCAAATTCCCGGATGCCTTCCTCCAAAACACTTCTTACCTGAGTCTGCATCTGTCTTCGCTGCAAAACATTCTCTGCTGCCTGAATCCTGGAGATCACATCCGCGCCGAAAATCCTCTGGGGATTGGCACATACATGCTGCGCTTTTTTTCTCCCCTGCATATCATACAATTCCATGGCTATGGTCGTAGTACCGATGTCCGTCAGTACAAAATCACCCTTCCGGCCTTCCGGATGTAATCCTGCCCTCTGTCCGCATGCCCTCATTTCCGCAGGGCATTCAGATCCGGACTCAGACCTTAAAAAGGACTCTGTAACCACATGAAGCGTCTCTGCCCCAGGCGCGCAACGACCGCATCCGATACATATTTGACATCTTTTTCCCCCGTACTCCGTCACCTGTTTCCTCCATACTGCATAATTGCTTACTTTCTATACGAATTGATTTCTTTGTGCATCATATTGATAATTGATTGCTCCCAGCTTATCTGCAAGTACCGCCTGATCAAGCTCCAGATCTTCACACAAATCATCCAGACTTTTATAATAATCTCTCAGCTTCAGATTGATAAAGCTTAAAAGCATTACGGGATCCTGTGGTATCATTGTCTTTCCTCCTGTAACCATATTCCTTTATTTTTCCACGGCAGTCGATGCTATGATCTCCATTTTACCGGCAACAGATACCTGTCCGTATCCGTTCGGAATCAGCATATGATCTCCCTTCTTCACAGGTCTGCCGTCTACTTCACCGCTTCCTTCCAGGACGCTCAGAATCAGGAAGGGGTAAGCCTGTTCCAAAACTGCTTCCTTTACTACATTTAACTTCCAAACCTTATAGTAGTCACTTTCCGCAAGCTTGGTCAGCACATTATCCTCTATTGCAGAAGCCTTTTTGATGGCCGTCTTATAGGACTCATCCGGCACCCTGATCACATCAATGCTCTGCTTTACATGCAGCTGTCTCGGCTTTCCGTCCACCAGACGATTATAATCATATACCCGGTATGTAATATCACTATTCTGCTGTGTTTCCAGGATTAAGAAGCCTCCCTTGATGGCATGAACTGTTCCCGGATCGATCTGTATCATATCTCCCTTTTGCACCGGCACCTGACGGATCAGTTCCTCGTATCGGTTTTCCTCGATCATCTTTACCAATTCTTCTTTGGTTTCTGCATGATGTCCGATAACCAGGGATGCATCTTCATCACAGTCCATGATATACCAGCACTCCGTCTTTCCAAACGGAACCTTTTCCACATTACGGGCATATTCATCGTCCGGATGTACCTGAATACTCAAGTCCCCTTTCGCATCTATGATCTTTACCAAAAGCGGAAACTCCTCATAATCCAAATTACCGAACAACGCCTTATTCTCCCGATACAATTGAGACAGGGTCATTCCTTTATAACTGCCCTCTGCAATCCGACAATCCCCATGAGGATGTGCACTGATCGCCCAGCACTCACCGATCGTCTCAGAATCCGCCTGATAAGGAAATTCTGTCACAAGACGTTTTCCGCCCCATACACAATCCTTCAATACCGGCTCCAAAAATAAAATTTCCCTTACACCCTGGTCCATAAAAATTCTCCTTCCGCTGCGAAGCTATATCCCTCAGTCTCACATTGCAAAAATTCCCATTGTGATACCTCCGACTATTTCGCATAATATTACTTTAATATTAGCAAATATCCTTCCGTATCACAATAGGAATTTTAGTTATCAGCTTTCTTTTACTGCTTCCAGCCTACCCTCATTTAATATGATGCGAATGGTATCTCCACCCTGCACCCGATCAGCCAGAATCAGCCTTGCAGCAAGGGTTTCCACATACTTCTGCACATATCTTTTCAAGGGTCTTGCGCCATAGATCGGATCATAGGCCTGCTCTATGATAAAATCCTTTGCATCATCCGCAATCACAATGCTTAAGTCCTTATCTGCCAGACGCTTGTTCAGATCATCCACAATCAGTTTGATAATACCACCGATATTTTCCTTTGTAAGCGGTTTAAAGAGAATCGTCTCATCCAGACGGTTTAAAAACTCAGGCCTGAAATGTCCTCTTAACTCGTTCATTACCAGGTTCTCAGCTTCAGTGGAAATCGTACCGTCTCCCTGAATACCATCCAAAAGGTAATTAGCACCGATATTAGAGGTCATAATGAGGATGGTATTTTTAAAGTCCACAGTCCGCCCCTGCGAATCCGTGATCCTGCCGTCATCCAATACCTGTAAAAGCACATTGAACACATCCGGATGGGCCTTCTCAATCTCATCAAAAAGGACTACACTGTAAGGCTTTCTTCTGACAGCCTCCGTCAACTGACCGCCCTCTTCATATC
>CAYXQG010000170.1:0-4257 GCA_964467405.1 uncultured Acetatifactor sp.
TTATCTGGCTGCATTTTCGTACAGAGCGTCCGATCTCCTTTAAATACTTAAAACACCATGATTCCTACGAAATTAAAACCCTGGCCCAGATGTTAATGCACAAATCCTGTCTGCCTGATTGCAAACCGGAAAATCTGGATGCTCTTACGCTTCTGATCGTCAATGAATTGATCCGTTCAAGCAATTTTGTTGATCGTATCTCCAATAAATTAGTCGTACAAATCTGTGAATTTGTACGACTGAATATCCATAAAAGTATTGAGGTGCGTGATATTGCCAAGGAATTCGGCTATCATGAAAATTATCTTGGCAAAATGTTTCGAAAGGTCTATGGGATAGGCTTAAAGGAATATATCAATATCCAAAAGATCAATTATATCAAATCCCTTCTGCAGACCACTGACATGCCTGTAAAGATGGTGGGAAATATGTGCGGATATGATGATGAAAATCTGTTTGTCAAATTTTTCAAATATCATGAGCACATCAGCCCTAGTGAATACCGCAGGCAGTATACACTTACCCGCATTAACAATGAATAAATCCTACAACTCTTTTATTTCATATAAATAGGAATTGCCCTTTTTTCCTACTCTGGTAACAATTTCCAGATAGTTTAGCAGATTCAGTGCAACACCCGCATTCTGTCTGCCGCATTTTGTTATTTTTGCATATTCCTGCGAGGTAAAAGGCTCCGGCAGCTGTGGAGGAAGAAAGAGCATATAGTCCTCTGTTCTTTCAATGCAGATTTCTTCCACAAAACGGTTGGGTATCCGATCATATTTGGAAGCATTGTTCTTTTTCTGTTTTCCCCATCCGTTTAAGATTTTGTATTCATCCATGTCCAGGAGAATGATTTTGATTCTCAAGTTCGGATCCTTTAAAAATTCCTTGATCCGGTATAATTCCTGAAATACACTGTATTCATTTCCCTTCTTAGGAGATTTTCTTCCTTCACTGACCTCTCCCGTATCCTGATCAATCCAGTGAAGCCACTTTTCACGGGCTATGGGGTAGATGATTGTTACAGGACATTCCTTTAAAAATACCTTTAACTTTTCACGCAGGCGATTAAACTGTCCTGTCTGTATTTCTATGATTTCCTGACCTGTATAAATATCTGCTACAAACCGTCCTATGGGAATTTCCTGCTTATCCTCATCCGGTTCATAATAATTTTTCAATATGGCATGAAGCGTTTTTTCTGAAAGAGTTCCTATACCGATTTTTTCTCTTTCACTGCATAAAATCTTCTCTCTTGCCTTTTCAAATCTGCTGCCAGGATTATCCATAGTATGCACTTTAACCTTTCTCAACCAACAAATGCTTTGATTTCTTCATAATACTGCGAACCGGTGTATACAATATGATCATCAGCACGAAATTGCCTACCCCGTGAACAATATCCCAGGGAATTCCTGCCACCCACCAGGTAAAGGCGGCATACAATCCGTTTCTGATACCACCGTCAGCCGCGCCGATTGCCATGTAGGGAAAAGAACACATAAATCCAAACATCAGTCCAAACATACCGGACAAAAAGCTCCAGAACCATATAGATTCCTGTTTTCTAAACAGATATGTGATCAAAGCAAGAAGCGGCCAGGCGTATAAATACATGATCCACCAAAGACCCACTCCATACATGGTACCTTCTATCAAAATAAAAGCAGGTATGACTAACAGGATCCTATTTTTGAAAAAAAGGGTAAACATAATAATCCAAAAGGTTGTTAATTCGATATTTGGAAGTCCTGACAGTGCAACCTTACAGACCTCGATCACTGCGATCATCATCCCGATCAGAGTGATTTCCTTCACTGTTAATTTTGCTTTTCTATTCTTCACAAGGCAGCTCCTTTCTTTTCGTTTCCTGATCAGGTAATGCTTTGAATACTTACTGTGCAGGTGTATAAACGATTGAGAATGCATCTCCGTCTATAACAGGCTGTTCATCAATACCATAATTGCAGTATCCTTCGTTTACGTAGAAGCTCCAGTATGCACCATCGGTTACATAAACTGCAGACTCACCATTAACAACCTCTACCATCATGCCGTATTCACTCTCAGTTCCTGAGAATTCCAGACCTTCTGCTTCTTCCATAGCCTGTCTTAAATATTCCGCATCCGTATTCACTTCATACATAACGGACTCGCCTGCTTTGTTTACTACCTCAATGGTAATATCCTTGCTTCCTGCTACAGGCTTAGCACCAAAAGCATTGTAAATGATTGCAAATGCTGCAATCACTACAACTAAAATACCAATACCAAGCAGGGCCTTTTTGTTCATTTTCTTCTTTTCTGTCATTTTTTCCTCCGTTCTGAAGTACCGTAAAATACTACCCTTTCTATTTTCGGCACCTCCCACAAAATTTTCTTTGCACAAAAAGGTATAAAGAAACCCTTTACCGTTCAGTAAAGGGTTACATGCATACATACTATTAAAGTCAAATTTTGAATTTTCCGTACTTTAATAAAACAGCTTTTCAACAGAAAACCTGCTTTGTATGAAAAGTGACAATACTCCTCATACAATTATGTACTAACCAGTTACTCGTGGTCTTTTACGTACCATAATAGGCAGGTCTTCTGACTTAAATATCAATGCTCTGTTTCGTCTTCCCGGGAATTATCCCCCAGTGACCGTACACATTCTTTTTAAATATAGCTATGCAAGCTGCAATTTCTGAATGCGGAAACCAGAACTCCTTTATCACAGCGACGAGTTCGTCCAGGATTTTCACCTGCTTCCCTTTTCACCGTATCAAGCCCAAAGGACTTATACGACACCTATCATGTTTCTTATTCATTTTATGCAGATGCTAGTTTAGCACAACTAAAGAACATTTTCAATATCTTCTTCACTATTTGAGACATCACTTCTGACCTTTGCAATCTGGGCTACTGTTACATTTTCATCCAGATTCATAAGCTTCACGCCTGAGGTGATCCTTCCCAATGTTGAAATATCCTGCACACGCAGCTGAATGATAATTCCCTCTGTGGTGATCATCATGATCTCATTGTCGTCACCAACAGCCTTTACTCCTACAAGATCTCCGGTCTTTTCCGTAATCTTATAGCACTTCACACCCTTACCGCCGCGGTACTGGAGATTAAATTCTTCCAGATAGGTTCTCTTACCCATACCATTTTCGGATACAAAGAGTAAGGAGTCTCCCTGAACCTGCAGCTGCATACCGATGATCTCATCAGAAGGAGAAAGATTCATACCGATAACACCCATAGAGGTACGTCCGGTAGCTCTTACATCTGTTTCCTTGAATCGGATACACATACCCTGCTTGGTTACTAAGAATATCTCACTGTCACTGTCTGTTACCTTAACCTCAATCAGCTCATCATCATCACGCAGATTGATTGCAGCCAGTCCGTTTTTACGGATATTCATAAATTCAGATAAAGAAGTCTTCTTTACAATACCGGTCTTGGTAACCATAAAGAGATTCTTTTCTTCGCTATATTCCTTGATCGGAATCATTGCAGAAACCTTTTCTCCTGCAGCAAGCTGCAGCAGATTGATAATGGCAGTTCCTCTGGCAGTTCTTCCCGCTTCCGGAATCTCATAGGCCTTTAAGCGATATACTCTTCCGTAATTGGTGAAGAAATTAAGGTAATCATGGGTATTGGTCATGAGAAGATCCTCAATATAATCATCCTCTATTGTCTGCATACCCTTAATGCCCTTACCGCCGCGGTTCTGTGCCTTAAAATTATCCACTGTCATACGCTTGATATAGCCAAGTCTTGTCATGGCGATCACTGTACTTCCTCTGGGAATCAGATCCTCATTGGATATATCCGTCTCATCAAAACCGATCTTACTTCTTCTGTCATCACCAAATTTATCCGCAATTGCAATGATTTCTTCCTTGATAACACCTAATAAAAGCTTTTCATCTGCCAAAATAGCCTTCAGCCCTTTTATTTTCTCCAGTAATTCCAGATGCTCATTTTCCAGTCTTTCTCTTTCCAGACCGGTAAGAGCACGCAGACGCATATCAACAATGGCTTGTGCCTGCACATCTGTTAATTCGAAACGTGCGATCAGCCTTTCCTTTGCTTCCTGCGGATTCTTACTGCTTCTGATAATGGAAATTACTTCATCAATATAATCCAAAGCCTTTAACAGACCTTGTAAAATATGATCTCTTTCTTCAGCCTTATTCAAATCATACTTTGTTCTTCTGGTAACAACATCCTCCTGATGAAGCAGGTAATATTTCAACA
>CAYXQG010000171.1:0-4251 GCA_964467405.1 uncultured Acetatifactor sp.
TATCACAATACTCTCCGAGCTTTCTGATGGGACACAGTGTAACCAGACAATCATGTGTCTCATAAAAATCTACAATTTCATAAAAGTTCTTCTTCACACGTCCCGTACCGGAAACGGGATTGTAAACGAACAAAATATGCTTCACTTTAATCACCTGATCATATAAAAATTTTTAATCTGATATATCATTAATTATACTCAATTGTTAAATATAAGTCAATCTAAATGTTAAGTTTCTATCAAACAATTGACAGCGCCTCTTTCCCCATGTAAACTATTCCTATATTGATCAGAAAGGCAACAATTATCATGATATTATCCTGTCAAAATATATCGAAAGCTTTTGCAGAAACCCCCATATTAAGCAATGTATCCTTCCATATAGAAGATTATGAGAAGGCTGCCATCGTCGGCATTAACGGCGCAGGCAAGACCACCCTCTTACGAATTTTAATCGGCGAACTGGTACCGGATGATGGTCTTGTAGTGCTTTCTAAGGACAAAAAGATCGGTTATCTGGCGCAAAACAGCACAGTGGATTCAGAACGCACTATTTATGATGAGCTTTTAAGTGTAAAGCAGGAACTGATCGACTTAGAAGAAAAGATGCGAAGCTGTGAAGAAAATATGAAGCATGCAACGGAGGATACCCTGGAGGAGCTGATGAAGCAGTATACCTCCTATACACATGCGTTTGAATTGAACAACGGCTATGCCTATAAAAGTGAGCTGGTCGGTGTTTTAAAGGGACTTGGCTTTACGGAGGAGGAATTTTCCAAGAAGATCTCCACTCTTTCCGGCGGGCAGAAAACACGCGTGGCACTGGGCAGATTACTGCTTCTGTCCCCAGATCTGATCATTTTGGATGAGCCTACCAACCACCTGGACATGAACTCCATCAGCTGGCTGGAAACATATCTTTTAAATTACAAGGGAGCAGTTATTATCGTATCCCACGACCGCTATTTTTTGGACCGTATTGCCGGCAAGATCATTGAGATCGATCAGACAAAGGCCACAGTCTTCAGCGGAAACTATTCTGATTATGTGGACAAAAAGGAATTATTAAAGGTCGCTACCATGCATGCTTACGAAAATCAGCAGCGTGAAATCAAGCATCAGGAGGAGGTCATTGCCAAGCTCCGCTCCTTCAACCGCGAAAAATCCATCAAACGTGCCGAGAGTCGGGAAAAGATGCTGAACAAAATCGAAGTACTGGACAAGCCCACAGAAATCCGTACGGATATGAAGCTTCGGCTGACGCCGCGTTTTTTAAGCGGCAATGACGTTCTGACAGTTTCCGGTCTGGCAAAATCCTTTGGAAAACAGCAGCTTTTTGAAAATATTGACTTTGAGATCAAGCGCGGTGAGCATGTGGCCATTATCGGTGATAACGGCACCGGGAAAACCACCATTTTAAAGATCATCAATGGTCTGACCGATGCGGATAAGGGCAGTATTACACTTGGTGCTAATGTTGAGATCGGTTACTATGACCAGGAACACCATGTGCTCCATGCCGAAAAGACCCTGTTTGAAGAAATTTCAGATGAATATCCAACCCTTACGAATACAGAAATCCGCAATGTACTGGCTGCTTTCCTCTTTGTGGGAGATGATGTTTTCAAACGTATCAGTGATTTAAGCGGTGGTGAACGCGGACGTGTATCCCTTGCCAAGCTGATGCTCTCCAATTCCAATTTTCTGATCCTGGATGAGCCAACCAACCACTTAGATATTGTCTCCAAAGAAATACTGGAAAATGCATTGAATAATTATGAGGGAACCGTTCTGTATGTATCCCATGACCGTTATTTCATTAACAAGACTGCCGGCCGAATTCTGGACCTGACTCATAATCAGCTCTTTAATTACATTGGCAATTATGACTATTATCTGGAAAAGCATGATACTGTTATGGCCACAGCAGCCGTGCCGACGGATGCCGCAATTACCCCCGTCCCCTCCCCGGCTTCTGATAACAAGCTCGACTGGAAGGCTCAGAAGGAAGAACAGGCACGACTTCGTAAGAAAGAAAATGATCTGAAAAAATGTGAAGACCGGATCAGCCTTCTGGAAGAACGGAATGCACAGATTGATACAGATATGGCACAGCCGGAAATTGCTACCAATTCTGTCAAATTACAGGAGCTTGCAAAGGAACAGCTGCAAAACAATGAAGAATTGGAAAAGCTGTACGAGCTTTGGGAAACTCTTGCTGCTGACTAAATAAAAAGGTATCATCCAAGTCTATACCAACTTGGATGATACCTTTTTCACATTATAACAAAGTTTCTAAGGTCTCTCTGATTGCCTTAATGAAATCCAGACTGTTTAACTCTACCGGATTCTCAATCGTAGAAATGGCTGCCAGACTCTTGGTCATCTTTCCGCTTTCCACAGTCTGAATACAAGCCTTTTCAAGCTTATCAGCAAAATCCACTAACGCCGGAATATGATCCAGCTCTCCTCTTTTCTTTAAAGCGCCGGTCCATGCATAAATGGTCGCAATAGAATTTGTGGAGGTTTCTTCTCCCTTTAAATGCTTATAATAATGTCTCTGCACTGTACCATGAGCAGCTTCATACTCATATACACCGCTTGGAGAAACCAGCACAGAGGTCATCATGGACAGATCTCCGTAAGCAGTTGCTACCATATCCGACATTACATCACCGTCATAGTTTTTACATGCCCAGATAAAGCCGCCTTCAGAACGGATCACACGCGCTACTGCATCATCGATCAGAGTATAGAAGTATTCAATTCCAAGCTCCTTAAACTTCTCTGCATATTCTTTCTCATAAATTTCCTGGAAAATATCCTTAAAAGTATGATCATATTTTTTGGAAATCGTATCCTTGGTAGCAAACCATAAATCCTGCTTGGTATCCACTGCATAATTAAAGCATGCATGTGCAAAGCTGTTAATGGACTTGTCTGTATTATGTATTCCCTGTAAAATACCTGCACCCGTAAAGTTATGAATTGTTTCTCTGATCTGTGTACCATCCTCAGCAGTAAATACCAGTTCTGCCTTTCCCGGACCGGGTACCTTGATTTCTGTATTCTTATAAACATCACCATAAGCATGTCTTGCAATGGTAATAGGCTTGTTCCAGCGATTTACATAGGGCACAATTCCATTGATCAGAATCGGTGCACGGAACACTGTTCCATCCAGGATCGCACGAATGGTACCATTAGGGCTCTTCCACATTTCCTTTAAATTATATTCGCTCATACGTGCTGCATTGGGTGTGATCGTTGCACATTTGACAGCCACACCATATTTTAATGTAGCATTTGCAGAATCTATCGTCACCTGGTCATTTGTTTCATTTCTGTACTCCAGACCCAGATCATAGTATTCTGTTTTTAAATCAATATACGGAAGCAAAAGCTCATCCTTGATCATCTTCCAGAGAATTCTGGTCATTTCATCTCCATCCATCTCTACAAGGGGAGTTATCATTTTAATCTTTTCCATGTTAAAACACCTCACAATTTATTTTAGTTTTCATGGTAAGCTTCATACAGACCATTTTTTACCATATTTTCATATGCACTGATCATATGCTTATTTGCTAACATTTCTGCTCTGTCAGGATCATTGTCCCTGATGGCTTCCATAATCTGCTCATGCTCCTCATTGGACTTAGGTCCTCGGTTCACATTGGCTAAAGTCTTCTTACGCACTCTAAGGACATACTCATGGAAGTCCCTCAGCTGATGCTCCAACATTTTGGAATTACATGCTTCGTATAAGATTTCATGGAAGCGGTTATCCAATTCCGCCAGCTGCTCCAAATGTCCCTTCTG
Organism: uncultured Acetatifactor sp.; assembly: GCA_964467405.1. Classification (GTDB taxonomy): domain Bacteria; phylum Bacillota; class Clostridia; order Lachnospirales; family Lachnospiraceae; genus Acetatifactor. Next base: position 3,823 of record CAYXQG010000171.1, read on the forward strand.
TGCATGGAACTTGGATAAATATATATTTTCTTCCATCTCTTCCATTTGTTCTTTGGTAATATGCTCACATGCCCATCTGGCACATAAGCCCTCTAACAGGGACCGGATCATATAAATATCCTTTACATCCTTCTCCGTAATACCGGTTACATATGCTCCCTTATTCGGAATGATCTGGATTAACCCCTCCAGCTCCAGCTGCCTGAAAGCTTCCCTTACCGGGGTACGGCTGACTCCTAATTCCTCGCCAATGGCCACCTCCTTCAGCTCATCCCCCTGGTTATACTTTCCGCTCAAAATATCCTCACGCAAACGATGAAATACCCGTCCGCGAAGCGAATACTTATCTGACACTTCTTTTTTTACATCATATTTCCCCATGATTATTTACCTATCGTTAATCCTTTTTCTAAACATATCCTATTAATA
>CAYXQG010000172.1:0-4196 GCA_964467405.1 uncultured Acetatifactor sp.
GTCAGGGTTGTATCGAGCATCCCTGCAGGGAGGTTTGCCCCAAGGGCGCAATCGGTATGGTTGACGGAAAGTCTGTTATTGATGAAGAAAAGTGTATCAATTGCGGAAAGTGCGTCAATGCCTGCCCATACAATGCCATCGTAAGACTGGAACGCCCATGCGCCAAGGCCTGCGGGATGAACGCCATCAAGTCAGATGAATTCGGACGGGCAGACATTGATTATGAGCAATGTGTTTCCTGCGGTATGTGTCTGGTAAGCTGTCCCTTTTCTGCAATTGTGGATAAGAGCCAGATCTTTCAGACCTGCCTTGCATTAAAAAGTGACATACCTATCTATGCAGCGGTTGCCCCGTCCTTTGTCAATCAATTCGGAGAAGGTGTGGGTGAGGAGCAGCTTCGCGGTGCATTGAAGAAGATCGGCTTTGAGGATATGGTAGAGGTTGCAATCGGAGCAGATCTGTGTGCCATTCAGGAAGCAGAGGATTTTTTGGAGAAGGTGCCTGAAAAGCTTCCCTTTATGGGTACCTCCTGTTGCCCGGCATGGTCCGTTATGGCGAAAAGGGAGTTTCCGGAGTATGCAGCCTGCATCTCCATGACCTTAACACCCATGGTGCTGACAGCCCGTATGATCAAGGAACAGCATCCGGATGCAAAGGTGGTATTTATTGGTCCCTGTGCTGCAAAAAAACTGGAAGCCTCCAGAAGAAGTGTCAGAAGTGCAGTCGATTTTGTATTGACATTTGAAGAAATGCTGGGCATTTTTGATGCAAAGGGCATTGACCTGAAAAATGTTGAATCCGGTGGAAAACTGCATGCTTCCAGCGCAGATGCAAAAGGCTTTGCGGCAAGCGGCGGTGTAGCAAGAGCGGTAGCCAATGTGATCGGACAAATGGATCCGGAAAAAGAAGTAAAGGTGGCAAGCGCAGAAGGACTTGCGGAATGTAAGAAAATGATGCTGCTTGCAAAAGCCGGTAAATATAATGGATATCTTTTGGAAGGAATGGCATGCCCGGGTGGCTGCGTGGGAGGTGCCGGTGTTCTGGGGGATATCAGAAAGTCCACTATGGAATTGGAAAAAGCAAAGAATGCTTCTGTTATAAAGACAGCTACGGAAACCAATTACGGAGCTTATTTAAAAATAATTACGGAAGAGTAAGGGAGATAGGATGAAATTAACAACAAAGCAAATCACAACTACAGCGATTCTTCTGGCACTGGCCATAGCCAGTCAGTTTTTCAAAAACATGTCGGTTTATATTACCGGTTCCATTGTGAATCTGATCCTGATCATGGCAGTGCTTTTTGTTGGCGCAGGCTGCGCAAGTGTGATTGCAATCCTTACACCGATCACCTCTTTTATGATAACAGGCTCACCGATCATGGCAGCCATGCCGGTGGTAATACCTGCAGTTATGGTCGGAAACGAAGTGCTGGTACTGACAATTGCATTTTTGAAAAAGAGACATTTAGCAGTCAGGACAGTTGCTGCAGCAGTTGTCAAGGCGGCAGTAATGGGAGTATTGATATCACTGATCATTATTCCTGTATTAGGACCCGGTACAAGCCTTCCCGAGAAGGCGCTGCATACAGCCAGGGTAACATTTTCGCTGACACAGCTCATAACTGCACTGATCGGAGGTGCTTTGGCATGCATTATTTATCCGGTTGTAAAAAAAACCAGCGAATCATAAAAAAGTGTTGACAATCATGAAAAGATATGTTAATCTATCCAAGGTTAATAAACCAAGCCGAAGACAGTAGGTGTGAGGACGATCCGAGCGTAAATCCTACCGAGGAGAAAGAGTTTTGATTTTTGAAACATTTATGCCTTCCTGTCTTTGTATAGGAAGGTTTTTTATGATAAAAACTCCTTTCGGCACTAAAATCTATAAGGAGGGAAAGAAATGGCAAAAATTGAATTAAAACAGCCCGTTGTAGAAGAGATTTCTGCAGGTATTAAGGATGCTCAGTCAGTTGTACTGGTAGACTACCGTGGACTTACTGTAGAGCAGGATACCGAATTACGTAAGCAGTTACGTGAGGCAGGAGTTGTTTACAAGGTTTACAAGAACACTTTAATGAATTTTGCGTTCAAGGGAACTGAGTTCGAAGGACTTGCTCCTTACTTAAACGGTCCCAGTGCAATGGCTTACTCAACAGAAGATGCTACTGCTCCTGCAAGAGTATTGGCTGAGTTTGCTAAGAAAGCAAAAGAGCTTGAAATTAAGGCTGGTGTTGTTGAAGGCAACGTATACGATGCTAAGGGTATGGAAGCAATCGCAAGCATTCCTTCAAGAGAAGTACTTATTTCCAGATTGCTTGGAAGTATGCAGTCTCCTATCACCAACTTTGCTCGCGTCATGAATCAGCTTGCTGAAAAAGGCGGCGCAGCAGCTGCAGCAGCAGAAGTAGAAGCAGCTCCTGCAGAATAAGACATATTTTAGATGCCGCAGACGGCAGCTGGAATATACGGTCCGGGCAGATTAAGATGACTGCCCAAGATAACTAACAAATTATAAAAGAATTGAAAATGGAGGAAATTAAAATGGCTAAATTAACAGCTCAGGAATTAATCGACGCTATCAAAGAGTTAACTGTATTAGAATTAAATGATTTAGTAAAAGCATGTGAGGAAGAGTTCGGCGTATCTGCAGCAGCAGGTGTTGTAGTTGCAGCAGCTGGCCCTGCAGCAGAAGTTGAAGAGAAGACCGAGTTCGACGTAGAATTAACAGAAGTTGGTTCTGAGAAGGTTAAGGTTATCAAGGTTGTTCGTGAAGTTACCGGCTTAGGCTTAAAGGAAGCTAAGGACGTTGTAGATAACGCTCCTAAGACCCTTAAGGAAGCTGCTTCTAAGGAAGAAGCTGAAGAAATCAAGAAGAAGCTTGAAGAAGTAGGCGCTAAGGTTACTTTAAAATAGTCGTGATATTCAAGTGATTGCGAAAGCGAATACAAAAGCAGTCCTCATGCTGGCATGAAGGACTGCTTTTTTGTTCGCTTTCATAAGCGTGTGTAACACGCGTCCCATAATTGCGAAGCAATTATGGGACCGTCAATCACATGAATATTCGGCGTCAATCACATGAATATTCGGCGTCAATCACATGAATATTCGGCGTCAATCACATGAATATTCGGCGGCAATCGCCTGAATATTCGGCTGCCAAACCGGCTGTACCTCCCTGCTTTGAGGAAGTTTTGCGGCAAAAATTAAAAAAACTTAAATATTTACTTGACGCATGCAAGGGCTTGTGTTACTATGGTAAATGCACTATTATGGTGTGCTATGCTTTTTAGTATGGTTAAGTATATAATGATACGACGTAATGAAGCATAAATCAGAAAGAACGGGGTGAAATGTCAATGGAAAAAAACAGAATACGTCCTATTGCGAGCAGCAAGAATATGCGTATGAGTTATTCAAGACAAAAAGAAGTATTAGAGATGCCCAACCTGATCGAGGTCCAGAAGGATTCTTATCAGTGGTTTTTGAACGAAGGCTTAAAGGAAGTTTTCGATGACATCTCTCCAATCGCTGACTACAGCGGCTCTTTGAGTCTGGAATTTGTAGACTTCGAGTTGTGTGAAGACGAAGTAAAATATTCTATTGAAGAATGTAAGGAAAGAGATGCAAATTATGCAGCTCCTTTAAAGGTAAAAGTTCGTCTTTATAATAAGGAGAAGGAAGAGATCAGTGAACATGAAATTTTCATGGGTGACCTTCCGCTTATGACAGCTACCGGTACATTCATAATTAACGGTGCAGAGCGAGTAATCGTAAGCCAGTTAGTTCGTTCTCCCGGTATTTACTATGCGATCGGACACGATAAGATCGGTAAGAGATTATTCTCCAGTACCGTAATCCCTAATCGTGGCGCATGGCTGGAGTATGAGACTGATTCCAATGATGTGTTCTATGTTCGTGTGGACAGAACCAGAAAGGTGCCTATTACAGTGCTGATCCGTGCACTTGGTATCGGTACCAATGATGAAATCAGAGAAGTATTTGGCGACGAGCCTAAGATTGAGGCAAGCTTTGGAAAAGACACTGCTGAGAATTATCAGGAGGGTCTGTTAGAGTTATACAAAAAAATCCGTCCCGGCGAGCCTTTGAGCGTTGAAAGTGCAGAAAGTCTGATCAACGCCATGTTCTTTGATCCCCGTAGATATGATTTGGCAAAAGTCGGTAGATATAAAT
>CAYXQG010000173.1:0-4174 GCA_964467405.1 uncultured Acetatifactor sp.
TCACATGATGCTTCGCTTCATGAAGTTTGGACAATAAACATACCGTCTCCACATGATTTGTAAACGGAAACATATCACAGCCAACTGCTTTTTTTACTTTATATCCATTCTTTGTCAGATACTTCAGGTCTCTTGCCAGAGTCTCCGGATTGCAGCTGATATAAACTACTTTTTCAGGTTTTATTTTAACAACGGAGCTTAAAAATGCTTCATCACTGCCGCTACGAGGCGGATCCATCAGGACCACATCCACCTTGGCATTCTGTTCAGCCATCCCGATCAAAAATTTTCCGGCATCGTTTTGGTAAAATTGAATATTCGTGACCTGATTGCGCTTTGCATTTTCTCGCGCATCCCTTACAGCATCTGCGTTCAGCTCCACACCGATCACCTTTTTGGCTTTGTCAGAAGCGATCAGACCTATCGTGCCGGTTCCGCAATAAGCGTCCACTACAGTTTCCTTCCCCTGTAAGCCGGCAAATTCCATAGCCTTTTCGTACAACTTCTGTGTCTGTACCGGGTTCACCTGATAAAAAGATTTCGGCGAAATACGGAAGGTTTTTCCGCACAGCACATCCTCTATATAGCCCTTTCCGTAAATCACCTGCTCCTTCTCACCCAGAATCATGCTGGTATCACGATTATTAACATTTACCACTATCGTAGTAATCTGTGGATGAAGTTTTAAAAGTGCCTTAACAAAATTATTTTTGGAGGGCATGATGGGAGAACTGAGTACAAGCACCACCATGATCTGTCCCGTTGCATGACCTGTGCGGATCAGAACATGGCGCAGCAGACCATAACCTGTATCCTCATTATAGGGACGGATTTTAAAGCTTCTAAGCAGCTCTCTGATAGAAACAATGATTTCATCTGCTTTCTCATTTTCTATCAGGCAGGAATCCACCGGTACAATTTTATGGGTGCCTTCCTCATAAATACCGGATATGATATTGTGCTTTCTGTCTTCTCCAAACACTGCATGCACCTTATTGCGGTAATGCGTCGGATTCTCCATGCCAATGATCCCATCTGTTTTGCAAAAAGGGGACAGCAGTTCTCCGATCCACTTTTCCTTCTCCTTCAGCTGTACCTTGTATTCCTTATCGATCCATCTGCAGCCTCCGCAGCTTTCAGACACGGGACATACAGATTCCTTCCCCGTCTGACGCTTTTTTAAAGACTCCTCAGTCTTCTTCGTTTGATTTTGTCTTCCGGCTGTCCGACTTCTTTCTGCTGCAGCTCTGTTTTCCTGTCTGGCAGCCTTCTTCTTGGCTGCAATGATCCTATCTCTGTTATCCTTCATTCAATTAACATTCCTTTAATAATCTGATATAAAATTCTACAGTCTTGACCAAAGTATCCAATGGTATCCCCTCATTATTTCCATGAATCATTGCTCTCTCGTCCTTAGAAAGCTTCATGGCCGAAAAGCGATATACTTTATCCGATATTCTGGAATAATGTCTGGAATCACTGCATGCCATCATCAGGTAAGGAGAAACCAGTGCCTGGGGCCATGTAGCATGAATGGCTTTTTTCAGGCATTCCCATGCTTCACAATCAGTAGCGGATATATTAGAAGGGTTCATGCCGTCGATCACTCTGATTCGGATCTTATCATTTCTGATTACCTTGCGAAGATATTCCTGCACAGATTCCACTGTATCCGTGCCCATCAAACGCAGATTCATACCAACACTGGCTTTTGGCGGCAAGACATTAAAAGCCTTTGAGCCTTCCATTCTTGTAACAGCACAGGTAGTCCGCATCATGGCATTCAATTCTCCACCTGCCAATCTGCATACCAGATCCAGCACCGGCTTAAAGCACCAGAGATTTGCAAATAATACTCTGTAACCAAAGCCTGAATGTCTGCCCAATGTATCAAACATTTCGGCTACAGGCTTGGTCAGCTGTCCCGGAAAAGGATGCTTTTCAATTCTTACTACTGCCTCTGAAAGCTGACCTAACATTGTACGAGTAGGGGGTGTGGAAGCATGTCCTCCGTTTCCTTCCATATACAATTCCAAATCCGCCATACCTTTTTCTGCAATTCCTACAACCGCACACTCCGCAGATACACCCGGAAATACATTTTCTACTACAGCACCGCCCTCATCGACCACGATACCGAGCTCTATGCCCTTTTCTTCAAAATATTTTACCATCTGCGGACAGCTGTCACCGGAAATTTCTTCCTCACCGGAAAAGGCAAAATACATATCCTGTTTCGGTACAAAGCCCTCGCTTAAAAGCTGCTCTGCCGCTTCCATTACACCGCATAAGGTTCCCTTGGTATCCAAGGTACCTCTCCCCCACATAATGCCGTCTTCTATGATTGCATCAAAAGCAGGCTTCTCCCAGCCGGCTTCTACTACAGGCACAACGTCATAGTGGGCCATGAATACACTGGGTTTATCATGCTGTTTACCCGGCAGATGATAAAGCAATCCCGTCTTTCCTATCTTTTCAAAGCTACAGGCTTTATGTATCAGGGGAAAACACTCCTTCAGCACTTCCTCAAACTTTTCGAATTCAGACCAGTCAACCTGGCTGTCATCACGGAAGGATACTGTCTTACAGCGAATCATTGCCGCCATATCTTCTACTATTTTATCTCTGTTTAAGGAAACGGATGATACTTCCGCACTCTCTTCTTTCCCGGGTTTAAACCGAACCGCACGAATCAGGATCACTCCGATCAATACAATTATTAATATGACTGCAATATAACCAATGATACTTCCCATAATATTCTCCTAAATAATACCTTTCTTGTACAATATTCTTGCCATACCAATAGAAATCAATGCTCCTACAGGCACCAGTACACCAACTGAGCCTGATAAAGACGGTACCAAAATAAACAATACAATCATAAATACTACCGGTGTGATCGCCACCTTCCAGTTCTTACTGATATATACAACTCCCAAACCACCAAACAATGCCGGCAGGATATTGTCAAATGCCGGCTTCAGTACCGGAGAATTCAAAATCGGTGTCAGCTGTGCCAGCAGAAAAACACCGGATGCAATAATAATGGTCGTTACAATTGAGCTCGTTGCAATTGCAATTGTGGAAATCACTTCACCTTCCTGCGTATCAGGCTTTACCTTGGCATTTTCCATGGCATTTAATGCCGCAGGTACCTTCAAACTGGTAACATTACCTGTTACAAAGCTTAGATATGATCCTGCTGTACCCAACATCGGTGTAAAGGTGACTACTTCAATCACTCCCACCGTCCAGAATATGGGCGCCACACCCACCAGACCTTTTAATACAGGCGTTAAGCCCGGCCAACAGTCATATGCTACGCAAATGATTACCGGAACCATAAGGATAACAAAAGCAGCGGTCCAAATCCATATCTTACCATAAAAATGTGTCTGTTCTTCGTATGTTTTCATTGCTTTAACCTCCTAACCTGCGATCATGGGTGTGATCACCATTGCAAATACCATCGCACACAGCATACTGATAGGTAATGCGTAGTTTTCCAGCCATGCCCACTTGCACTTCTTGATCAATAAACCGCAAAGCATCATGACAATTGCAGAACATGCCAATACAAATACCGGAATCCATCCTGTCAGACCGCTTCTGATGTCAGCAAATACCATACCGGAGAATGCTGCTATCATACCGAGAAATAAGGAGGTACTGAACAGATCTCCCCACTTTGCATCTTTATTTTTAATGCTTAACAATCCCTTCTGAATCTTCTTCAACAGAATCGGCACCAAAATGATACTGGGCATAATACCCAGAGTCATTACCCAGGCAATTGCCGCATATATTTCCGGATCAGAGATCATTTCCGAAAGTGAGATTCCAAATGCATTTGCCGTAGAAGTTGCTGCCGGAAGCTCATATGTAATTGCTCCGATCACACTCATACGGATCCATGGCAGCGGAAGTCCCAAAAACTTCGATAATGTAATAACGCCCAACAAAATGGAAACAGCCGGAGCAATCGTGAAAATTGCCGTGGACAAAATCGTCTTCCGTATCTGTCCCATATCCATATTTAATTCCTTGGCACGACGGCAGGCCCGCACAAGAAAAAATACTGACTGTGCAATTACAAACAGAATCACACAGGCCGCTACAATAAATAAAAATGTACTGTTCGGTGAAAATTCCATAAAACCCCTCCTAAGAC
>CAYXQG010000174.1:0-4161 GCA_964467405.1 uncultured Acetatifactor sp.
TTTCTTTTGCTAACAAGAATAAGGGAAATCATATAATAACCTCTCAAATCGAACATCCCGCGGTAATCAATACTTGTAAATGGTTGGAAGAAAACGGTTTTGAGGTAACGTATCTTCCCGTAGATAAATATGGTTTAGTAAGCGAAAACGACCTTAAAAACGCTATAAGACCGCAAACCATTCTAGTATCCGTAATGCTTGTAAACAACGAAATAGGGGCAATACAACCTATTTGTAACCTTGCCCGTATCGCTAAAGAAAACGGCGTATATTTTCATTCGGACGCGGTGCAGGGGGTAGGCTATGAAAGTATTGACGTAAACGTACTCGGCGTAGACCTAATGTCTTTATCTGCGCATAAGTTTTTCGGACCAAAGGGCGTAGGAATTTTGTACGTTAGAAAGGGAACTAAAATCGACAAACTCATTCATGGCGGTCATCAAGAACTTGCAATGAGAGGAGGTACAACCAATACGCCTCTAATAGTTGGAACTGCTTGCGCGTTAAAAAAAGCGATTGAGAATATCGAGGTTGCTAATGAAAAAGTTAACGCTATGCGAAATCGTTTTGAAAAGCGAATATTGACCGAAATTCCAAATACGTATGCAAATGGTGATAACAAAAGGGTTGCGCATAATTGCAGTATAACGTTTTGCGGAATAGAGGCGTCCGTACTGTTATTTAGACTTGATATGGAGGGAGTTTTTGCATTTGCAGGCGACCTATGAAGCAATGCGCCAGGCAATCAATAATCTTTCCATAAAGCCGGATGTGTTATTAAATGATGCAGTCCGGATCCCCGAGGTTGATATTATGCAGGTTCCCATTATTAAGGGAGATGCGAAAAGTATTTCCATTGGTGCGGCAAGCATCATTGCCAAGGTTACCAGGGACAGACTGATGGTTGAATATGATAAAATTTTCCCTGGATATGATTTTGCGGGAAATAAGGGATATGGAAGTGCAGGGCATATTGAAGCTATTCATAAATTAGGCCCCACACCCATACATCGAAGAAGCTTTATTAAAAATTATGTATCTTAAACAGGTAAGGAGTATTCTATTTGAACAGGAGATATACAGGTACTGCTGCGGAAGTACGGGCTGCAGCATATTTGTCGGAGCAAGGCGTTCAAATTATAGAAAAAAACTTCAGAAACCGACATGGAGAAATTGACCTGATCGGATATCATAAGGGATATTTGGTGTTTTTTGAAGTAAAATACCGCAGCTGCAATGTAAAGGGAAGTCCTGAAGCCGCAGTAGGATATCATAAACAGAAACAGATATGTCAGGTAGCTTCCTTCTATCGTTACATTCACAAAATTTCATGGGATACTGCCATACGTTATGATGTTGTAGCAATAGAGGGAAAAGAAATCAGATGGTATCAGAATGCGTTTGAGCATATATAGGAGGGAAGGATGTATCCTGTTATCAGAGCCAAAAACAGAAACAGAACAATGCTGCAATGTGAGAAACAGTTGGAAAATCAGGATGTGTTTGAATTTTTAACCTTTGATCAATTATCTGAGATCGCTTGTATAAAGCATATGTTTTCTACCAGATTTGGCGGTGTCAGCAAAGGGGATTGTGCTACACTGAATTTTAGCTTTGCAAGAGGAGATGATCCTCAGGCAGTATTAGAGAATTATGCAAGGGTTGCAGAAGTGTTTGGAACGGACAAGGATCATTTTGTGACAACAGACCAGACCCACACTACAAATATCCGTATTGTAACAAAGGAGGATGCCGGAAAAGGCGTGACAGCAGCCAGGGACTATCAGGATATTGACGGTTTGATCACAGATCAAAAAGAAATCGTATTAACCTGTTTTTTTGCAGACTGTGTACCGCTATATTTTGTTGATCCCATTAAAAAGGTCATCGGTCTGGCCCATTCCGGCTGGCGCGGAACTGTCGCCGGTATAGGTGCCTGTATGGTGAAACGTATGAAGGAAGAATTTGGATGTGATCCAAAGGATATCAAAGCTGCAATAGGACCTTCTATCTGTCAGGAATGTTATGAGATCAGTGATGAGGTTGCGAAGCAGTTTAAAGAAGACTTTTGGGCAACACAACAGGTGAATTTTTTTTGTAAGGAAACATACGAAAAGGGATTTTACCCCCATAGCGAGCTTATAAAGGAAGGCAGAGGTAAGGGAAAATATCAGTTGGATCTGTGGCTTGCCAATATGATCGTGCTCAGACATGCCGGCATATGTGCGGAGAATATAGAAGTAACGGATATTTGTACATGCTGCAATGCACCTTATTTGTTTTCCCATAGGGCAACTAATGGTAAAAGAGGAAATCTGGCAGCTTTTTTGATGCTTTCAGAATAAAATATGGTATTTATAGGGGGATGAAGTATGAATATGAAAGAGAAGATGCACAGTGGAGATATTTATGATCCGGGTGATGCAGAAATTATGAAGGAACAGACTAAGTGTCTGGAAAAGCTGTATGATTATAATGCAACCAGACCGTCAGAGGGTGCTAAACGGGAGCAATTATTAAAGGAAATGTTTGCCAAAATTGGGGATGGCTGTTATATAGAGCCGCCTTTTCATGCAAACTGGGGCGGTCATCATGTGCATTTCGGTAAAAATGTATATGCTAATTTTAACTTGACCTTGGTTGATGATACCTATATTTATGTAGGCGACTATACTATGTTCGGTCCCAATGTTACTGTGGCTACGGCAGGACATCCGATTATGCCCGATTTGCGCAAAAAAGGACTTCAGTACAATATGCCCGTTCATATCGGATCCAATTGCTGGATCGGTGCAGGAGCTTTGATCATGCCGGGTATTACCATCGGTGATAATGTGGTGATCGGTGCAGGCAGTGTAGTGACTAAGGATATTCCGTCTGATGTAGTTGCAGTGGGCAATCCCTGCAAAATACTTCGTGAGGTAGGAGAGCACGACAGGGAATTTTATTTTAAGGACAGAAGGATCCGTTATGAAGAATTGTAACAGTAAAAATATGGGATTAACCGGCAGAACCAGATGAGTATATTTGGAAAAACAGATCGGTAAAATTAGCAAAATAAAAAGTTTGGATATATGCATGCCATATACCCAAACTTTTTTGTTGATATGAAAATTAACTTCTTAAATTGTATGCATTTAAAATATTATGAATCTTATCAGTGGTATCAATGACACTTGACAAGGACAGATCATGATTCATGAAATCAATGAGAGAGGTAATAAACTTACTCATGTCAGCTTCTGCAAAATAGGGCTTATCATAGATTTCAGGAGGAAGATAATTTAAGTTGGTAGTGATCACTTTATCGAAGTCGCCCCTTGCATAAGCCTCATCAAATCCCTTCAGACCCTCTGTGAAGAGACCAAAGGTACAGCAGATGAATACGCGTCTTGCCTTCATTTCCTTTAACTGCTTGGCAGTATCTAACATACTTCCGCCGGAAGCGATCATATCATCCACAATAATGATATCCTTACCTTCAATATTGTCGCCTAAGAATTCGTGGGCAACGATAGGATTCTTGCCGTTTACAATTACAGAATAATCACGTCTCTTATAGAACATACCTGTATCAACGCCTAAAACGCTTGCAAAGTAAATTGCACGATCCAGGGCTCCTTCATCCGGGCTGATGACCAGCAAATGATCCTTGTCAACGATCAGATCCTCTTCGGAATTTAACAGACCCTTGATAAATTCATACGGAGTGGTAAAGTTGTCGAAACCGTTTAACGGTGTAGCATTCTGTACTCTGGGATCGTGAGCATCAAAGGTGATAAAATTGCTGACACCCATATCCTTTAATTCTGTTAATGCATAAGCACAATCTAAGGATTCGCGGCCGGAACGTTTATGCTGTCTGCCTTCATAAAGGAAGGGCATAATAACATTAATACGCTTTGCTTTTCCCTGACAAGCGGCAATAACACGCTTCAGATCCTGATAATGATCATCGGGAGACATGTGGTTGGTATATCCGTTGGCATTGTATGTAATACTGTGATTGCATACATCCACTAACAGGAATAAATCCTTTCCACGGATGGATTCGTGGAAAACAGCCTTGCCCTCACCGCTGCCGAAACGGGGACATTCCACATCTACCAAATAATTATCTTCAATATAACCATGGAAAGCAGGATCGCCCTTTACACGATC
>CAYXQG010000175.1:0-4146 GCA_964467405.1 uncultured Acetatifactor sp.
AACAAATGCCGCCTTCGGCGTCGCTTGTTTTTCCTTTCGCGTACATTATAGCATAGTTTTGGAAGTTTTCCAGTACAATTTCGCTCTTATCTGCGTTCTTGCCGGTTTTGCAGGGTTGTTTTTAAGCATCCCAGTCCGGTTCCAAGGATGTGTTTTACTGTCTCCAGGCATACTGCATAGGCCAGGCTTACCAGTACAAGCATTCCGAATATTACAGGTGCATATTGAAATCCGTAAATAAAATCCCTAAACAGGATCATATAAAAGAATGTATGCACAAGATATATGTTCATAGAATATTTTCCCAAAAAAGACAGGACTTTTCGCAGTCCGGGTACGCTGCCGCAAAGAACGGCTGCAAAGCAGATAACAAAAAAAGCAATGGGAGCATCTGCATATTCCTGCAGATAATCCCTGACTACTGCATTTTGTCTGATCAGGACGCAGGCCGCAAAGCCGACAATACCAACCAGCCATTGAACTGCCTTGTTCCACTTAAGAGAAAGGACCTTTTCAAACCATCCTCCGTATGCGGCGCATACTCCGAAGGCTGCCACAAACAGGTATCTTCTCAAGTCTTCATTTATATTTACCGCCATGGGTAGAAAGAAAATGGCAGGCAGTAATGCATATCCTATTTTTTTGATACAAAATGCCAGCACAGGCACTAAAAAGATCAAGGTATATGCCAAGGGCATGTACCACCAGGTATGATTCAGAATAGGGGTTCCCAGAAACTGGGACAGGCCCAATGCATCACATATAAGCAACAGGATCCCCTGCTTTCCTTTTCCGTATAAAGATGCCAGATCAAATCGGGAATACCAGATAAGGATCACGCTGATATACATAAGGGCAAAGCTGCCCATGAGCTTTAAAAACCGCCTGCATGCCCGGTCAGCCGCTGTCTTGCGGGTCATATCCGGTATATCCAGGATCCCCTTTGTAATACCATATGCCGTGATCATAACAAAAACTGCCACACATATATTGCCAAAGCCTGCAGCCATCAAAAAGTGCTCCAGGGATATTGGCCCGTAATTTACCTGCATGTCTGTCACTGTCACTTCTTCATAAAACAGATGGTAAAACAAAAGCAGCAGAATCGCCAGACCCTTTGCAAGCAGGGTATGATTTTTTGTAAACTGTTTTTCCATAACAAGCTCCGTTTTTATTATAATTCCGCTAAATGAGCATTCGACTCTTCCCTATCCGTATGCGGTGCCGACATTGCAAATACATACAAAAAGGGCAGGCTCATAAGGATCGGCAATGCATATCTTGGATGATACAGAAAGCATGGAGACGCCATACAGACTAACAGGCTGACCCATAAGGGTGCTGCTGCAAAAACAAATGCCTTTTTTCTTTCTTTCCACTGATAGCAGGTAAAGAAAAACAAGCCCCACACATAAGCTCCCACATTCTGCAGCAATCCCAGTACGGAAATCCTGTCTGCAAAGCGGTATGCAAACAGCAAAAGCTTCTGGGCGTTGGGAAATAAGCCCTGTTGGGAGATTAACGGATACTCGATCTCATAGCGGATCGCACTGCTGACCGTCGGTGTAAACCAACCATATATATGAGCCAGAAAGGCTTCCACATAAACAAGGGGATGACGGATCAATCCTTTGGCCCAGGCAAGCAGGTAGCCCATGAACTCTCTTCCCGAAGCAGACTTGTGAAACAAAGCCTTTACCGGATCCGATATGATCGGATCATATGCGGCAGCCACATCCTCCACCGGACCGAATACTGCCTCAATTGCCTCTCTTTCTCCTACGCTCAGCTCATTCCTGTACAGCTGCAGGTATCTTGCCGTCTGTTGAAAAGGAATGGACATCATTTCCGCATAACTGCCCGGTGCTGCTCCTACGGACTGTATCAGAAGTATTCCTACAAGCTTGCTGACTGCGATACTGACTGCAAACCCCCACAGACAATACTGCACTTTTTCCCTGCGGTTATATTGGGGGAATAAATAAAAGCAGGCTGCCAGGCCGCTTAGGAAGACCAGTGCCAGGCCGTTATTTCGAAATAAAACCGTGCCTGTCTGCAGCAGGACAAAGGCCGTTACAAAGCCTTTTTTATGAATCAGCTCCGGCATTTCCAAAAGTCTTGCAAACAGGATCACATAACCAACCACAAAAGCACAATAGGGCACATCCTTGATTGCCACAGATACAATATTTGTATAGATAGGGCTGATACAATATAGGAGCAACAGCCCAACAAGCCATTTCAAACGGACCTTTCGTTTGGCCAATACTGCCACTGTGGCCGCCAGTGCTGCTGCCAGCATGACAACCTGTACCAGCATGTATGCAAAAAGACCGGGCTCATATCTGCCCGTTAAACCATATCCCAGCTTTACCAGACCGCCCACTAAAAAAGTATGGAGCAAGGGATGATGGGTACTGTATCCAGTGTCCAAAAGGACCTGTTCGATCTGTCCTGCCGTATCCCAGCAAAGAGTGCCCGGATAACTGATGCAGACTACAGCACCATATACTGCCGCAAGGATCAGAAAAGCCTTCCTAAATGCATGGGTACTAAAAAAATGGGGTTCTTCCCCTGTAAGACTGCTTTTCTTCATCAGGGAATATGCCAGGTTCAATAAACTGTTAAAAAGCAAGGTGTATCCCACAAATGCCGTCAGGCTCTTTAAGAAATTAACAGTACTTCCGAAAAGATATTCCCAGGAAGCCTGTTCATGGTAGCTGTTGCCAAACAACAGACAGGCTGCAAAAAAACCGGCCGGCACAAACAGTCCTTTTCTTTCTTCTCCCTTATCCTGTAAATAGCTGTAAAAAAAGGCAGATACTATCCAGACCAGCAAAAATTCCGGCCGGTAAGAACCGAGCAATTCATAAACGGAGGCAATGATATAATCCAAAAAAGTCTCATAAGCAGAAACCATAAGGGGACTGTGAAATGTCACAGTCAATGCATATGCCGTGAAAAATCCCTTTCCTCCTGCCTGTAGTTTTTCCTTCATATCAACACCTCCTGTCTGTTTATCTTTTTACGATCATTTTAAAGAAAAATCGCTTCTGTCAAGTGTAAAATTGGGATTGTAGTACGGATCTCCCGCCTCCAAAACCTTCTGCCACTTATTTCTGAACTGCTCCGACTCCCGGTTATAGCGCTGTGCCTTTTCCCCGTTATCATCCAGTCCTCTGGAAACAGATTCATAGTGGTACAAAAGTGCAAAGGGTGTCCACACATTCAAATATCCTGCCTGACGCAGCTTTAAGCAAAAATCCACATCATTTAAGGAAACAGCAAAGCTTTCCTCTAAACCGCCCACCTGCTCATAGATCGCTTTTCGTACCATCAGGCAGGCACCTGTCACCGCGGAAACATTCTGTGCATAGCAAAGTCTTCCCATATAACCCAGATTTTCCACCGGTTGCTTATAATGGCCGTGTCCTGCTGTACGATGTGCCCCCAAACCGAGTACAACACCTGCATGCTGGATCGTTCTGTCTGCATATAAAAGCTTTCCGCCTACTGCACCCACATCTTCTCTCTGGGCATACATCAAAAGTTCTTCCATCCAGTTGGAGGTGATCACCTCCGTATCATTATTTAATAAAAGGATATATTCGCCCTCTGCATATTTTACGCCCAGATTATTCACCTTCGCATAATTAAAGGCTCCCTTATAAAGTACCAGCTTCACCCTACTGCCGGCAATGCCGTTCTCCTCTGCCGTAAGCACACCTGCACAGGCATCTTCCCCGGTATCCGTAAGCTCTGCTTTGGCCTTTTCATAGTCATAGCCTAAAAGTTTACTGTAATACTCCTTGATCTGATTCGTATCGGAATTATTTTCTACAATAATGATCTCATAATTTTCATAGGTGGATTTTTCCAAAACGGAACTCACACAGCGTCTTAAATCCTCCTCATGGTCCTTATTTGCGATCACAATAGAGATCCTGGGAGCACCCAGTATCTGATAGCGGATCCTGAAGATCGTCTCACAGGCTCTGGTACTGGTGATCTGAAAATGAGCAAAACCATGGCTCTTTAAATGCTCCGAAATTGCGCCCTTGGCTGCTGCGATCGCATAGGGCTTTGCACCGATTCCTGCTGCCACGCTGCCTGCATGACTTCTCCAATAATACAGCAGTCTGGGTA
>CAYXQG010000176.1:0-4132 GCA_964467405.1 uncultured Acetatifactor sp.
CATGCCAAGTATTAGTTTAAAAAAGCTCGTAGAAAAAATGAAGCTGGAGAATCTGACATCACAGATCGATGTGAACAGTAAACGCATCACCCAGACGGATATCAATCGTCCGGCTCTGCAGCTGACCGGTTATTTTGAACATTTTGATGCAAATCGTCTGCAGGTGATCGGTTTTGTGGAATATACTTATTTGGAAGGATTGTCAGAGGAGACGAAGGAAACGATTTATGAAAAATTGTTGTCCTATAATATTCCTGCTGTTATTTTCTGCAGGGAATTGCAGCCTGACAAAATGTTTTTGGAGACAGCAGTCCGTCATGGGATCCCGGTGCTTTCTACCAAAGCGGTAACCTCCGCATTTATGGCAGAGGCCATCCGTTGGCTGAATGTGCAGCTGGCACCATGTATATCCGTGCATGGCGTACTGGTGGACGTATATGGTGAGGGTATCCTGATCACCGGTGAAAGCGGTATCGGTAAGTCAGAGGCTGCATTGGAGCTTGTAAAGCGCGGTCATCGTCTGGTAGCAGATGACGTGGTTGAGATCCGTAAGGTCAGTGAAGAAACCCTGTTTGGCAGTGCACCGGATATTACCAAGCATTTTATTGAAGTGCGCGGCATCGGTATAATTGATGTAAAGGCTCTGTATGGTGCTTCCAGTGTCAGAGAGACGCAGTCCATTGATGTGGTAGTGCGTTTGGAGGACTGGGACCGTGAGAAGGAATATGATCGTCTTGGTCTGGAAGAAAATTATATAGAATATTTGGGTAATAAGGTAGTATGTCACAATATTCCGATCCGTCCGGGTCGAAGTCTTTCCATTATCTGTGAGTCGGCAGCAGTAAACCATCGTCAGAAAAAGATGGGCTACAATGCGGCGCAGGAATTGTATAACAGAGTGCAGAAGTCCTTAGCAAGAAAACGGGAAGAGGATGAATGATCGGAGAAAAGGTGAAGGAATAAGAAAGAGGGAAACTATGAGTAAATATGCATTTGGTGTGGATATAGGCGGTACCAGTGTTAAACTGGGTCTGTTTGACAAAGAGGGAACTCTGTTAGAAAAATGGGAGATTCCTACAGTGAAGGAAGATGGCGGCGCAAGGATCCTTCCGGATGTGGCAGCCAGTATTCAGTCCGTTATGACGGAAAAGGACATTGCAAAAGAAGAGGTTGTCGGTGTTGGTGTGGGCGCACCGGGACCGATTGATGAAGAAGGTAATATCTATAAAGCAGTAAATCTGGGCTGGGGCGAATTTAATATGTCCCGGACTCTGAGCGAATATCTGGGGTTGCCCGTCCGGTCAGGAAATGATGCCAATGTGGCTGCCTATGGTGAAATGTGGCAGGGTGGCGGTAAAGGCTATTCCAATCTGGTGGCAGTTACCCTGGGAACCGGTGTCGGCGGTGGTATCATTGTCAACGGAAGTATTTTGACAGGTGCGACAGGTGCAGGCGGAGAGATCGGCCATATTCATATTGAAGATAAGGAGACAGAACTTTGCGGATGTCAGAACAGAGGCTGTCTGGAGCAGTATGCCTCTGCAACAGGTGTGGTACGCCTGGCAAACAGAAGGCTGGAAAAGGATGATACACCAAGTATCCTGCGTGGTACAAGGATTTCTGCCAAGACGGTTTTTGATGCAGTCAGGGAAAAGGATGCAGTTGCCATTGAGATCGCAGAGCAGTTTGGAGATTATCTGGGAAAGGGCCTGGCAGCAGTAGCCGGCGTGGTGAATCCGGAGGTATTTGTAATAGGCGGAGGTGTTTCCAAGGCAGGAGAGCTCTTATTCGATTATATCAGACCTGCTTTTGAAAAATATGCATTCCACGGCTGCCGTAAGGCAAAGTTTACCCTGGCTACATTAGGAAATGATGCAGGTATTTACGGTGCAGCGGCATTGGTGTTAAATCAGAAATAATTTTAAAAGGAAAAGCAGGGATGATCAGTAAGACAGTTGTAAAGGCGTTGGAGAGTTTTTTGCCGGCAGAAAATATATACATAAATGAGCCAATGAAGCAGCATACTACATTTCGTATCGGCGGAAATGCAGACTGTTTCCTGCAGATAGAGAATACGGAACAGTTAGTAGGAGTGTTGGGCTATTTGCGGCAGCTGGATATCCCGTATTTTATAATAGGAAACGGAAGCAATCTGCTTGTCAGTGATGAAGGCTATCCCGGTGTAATATTGGAAATTGCCGGTAAAATGAATAAGATCAGAGTGGAAGGAGACTGTATTATCGCACAGGCCGGTGCTCTGATGAGTAAAATTGCAAGAACAGCATATGAGGCAGGGCTGACGGGTTTAGAATTTGCATCCGGGATTCCGGGTACCATAGGCGGCGGTGTTGTTATGAACGCAGGCGCCTACGGAGGAGAATTGAAGCAGGTGGTCAAAAGGGTAAAGGTGGCGGATTGTGCCGGCAATATTTTGGAGCTGGACAATGAAACCATGGAATTCGGTTACCGGACCAGTGCAGTCAAGAATCATGGCTTTGTAGTGGTGGAAGTAGAGCTTTGCTTAAAACGCGGCAGGCAGGAAGAGATCAAGGCCCTTATGGATGAGCTGATGGCAAAAAGAAGAGAAAAACAGCCGTTGGAATATCCCAGCGCAGGAAGTACCTTTAAGCGTCCGGAGGGATATTTTGCAGGTAAGCTGATCATGGATGCAGGCCTGGGGGGCTGTCAGATCGGCGGTGCCCGGGTTTCTGAAAAGCATTGCGGATTTGTGATCAATAAAGCAGATGCGACGGCTGCCGATGTGAAGGAGCTGATCACTTATATACAGGAAAAAGTGAAGGAGCAATTTGGCGTACAATTAGAGCCGGAAGTGATTATTTTAGGATAAAGGAAGCAATATGAGATTTGTAATTGTTACCGGAATGAGCGGTGGCGGAAAAAGTACCGTTTTGAAGATGATGGAGGATGCAGGCTATTATTGTGTGGATAATCTGCCTGTTTCTTTGATTGACAAATTTGTAGAATTATTGGCTATGCCGAATAATGAAATTGAAAAGGCAGTGTTGGGACTGGATGTGAGAGCGGGCCAGTCCTTTGAAGAAGCAGCGCAGCTTCTGGTGAATCTCCGGGAAAAAGGATATCCGGTGGAGATCCTCTTTATGGATGCCAACGACGCGACCCTGATCAAACGTTATAAGGAAAGCCGACGTATTCATCCCCTGGCACCAAAGGGCAGGATTGAGGATGGTATTGCAAAGGAACGGGAGCTGTTGGAGAACATGCGCCATCTGGCAGATTATATCATTGATACGACCGGCTTACTGACCAGGGATCTGAAAATGGAATTAGATCGTATCTTTGTCCAGGATGAAGAATATAACAGTCTGATGATAAATATTATGTCCTTCGGCTTCAAGCATGGCATACCGGCGGATGTGGATCTGGTATTTGATGTCAGATTTCTGCCCAATCCCTATTATGTGGATGAATTGAAGAAAAAGACGGGGAATGACAAGGAAGTGCAGGATTATGTCATGGCCTGCAGGGAGTCCCATATTTTTTTGGATAAGCTGGAGGATATGCTGCAGTTTCTGATCCCTAATTATATTAAGGAAGGAAAGTACCGTCTGGTGATCGCTATCGGCTGTACCGGAGGAAAGCATCGCAGTGTGACCCTGGCCAATGAATTATATAAGCGCATGAAGCAGCAGAGGGATTATGGAATCACGATCTACCACAGAGATGTGGATAATCGCAGCAAATAATTTTTTGCATGTGCATAAGCTAGAATACAACACCGCACAGGCGGCAGAATGAGAGGAAGTATATGTCATTTTCCCATGAAGTGAAAGAGGAATTAGAGAAGCATATCAGTCCGGCCAGACATTGCCAGATGGCTGAGCTGGCAGCCCTTATGAACTTTTCGGGGCAGTTCGGACGGGATGGTGACGGTAATTATACCATCGGTTTTCAGACAGAAAATGAGACCGTTATAAGAAAAGGCTTTACATTATTGAAGAAAACATTTAATATAGATGTTGATTCTGTTATTGATGAAGATAAAATGCAGGAGCTGCACCATAAATTCGGCGATCTGAGCCGGCCGGTTGATCCGCTGCTGCTTAAAAATTCCTGTTGCCAGAGAGCATTTATCAGAGGGGCATTTTTAAGT
>CAYXQG010000177.1:0-4115 GCA_964467405.1 uncultured Acetatifactor sp.
CCATTCCCTCAGGCTTCTCCATTCCCTCAGGGCGCTCCATTCCCTCAGGCAGCTCCATTCCTTCAGGCGGCTCCATTCCCTCAGGTCTCTCCATTCCCTCAGGAAGCTCCATTCCCTCAGGTGGCTCCATTCCCTCAGGTGGCTCCATTCCCTCAGGCTTCTCCATTTCCTCAGGTCTCTCCATTCCTTCAGGAAGCTCCATTCCCTCAGGCAGCTCCGGTCTCTCACCTGCAAAGCCGCCCGGGCCAAAGCCATCTGCCGCAGAGGAAGTGCCCGCCAGCTTATTTTCACCATTCCACAAGGTATAAGTGCCTTCTTTAAGCATATCTCCTGCTACCAGCAGATAGGAAAAATCATTTTCCGTAGTATCCTCCCATACGATATTACCCTCTTCATCCTTCAGCATATAGCTGTTTCCTGCCTTTTGCTGACCGGCAAAAGCAAATACCGCATAGGTCTGTTGGCCGCCTGCAATATGATCAAACATATTTCCGGTTGCGATCACATTTCCTCCGTTGATATAAATGCCCATATCAGAATCGATACCGGAATCCATACTGAAGCTGCAGGCCTGCGTATAAACGGTTCCGCCATTGATAACGATCCATCCGTTAGAATCAATGCCGTCTCCTTCTCCCGTAAGACCGTCTACGATAATATGAAGGTTCCCTCCGTTGACCGTAGTAACAGATACATTGTCCTCGTTGGTATTGATACCGTCATTTCCGGCCACGATATTGATATTTCCGCCATTGATGGTCAAATGCATTTCCGTATCCAGTCCTTCATTCTCCGCCCGGATATTCAATACACCGGTTCCCTTTATATCCCCATTGATATTCATGGTTCTTTTCGAATAAAAAGCACCATCATATTTATGAAGCTTCTTGTTGTCTACCACCTCTGTACCGGCCTCATTCAATTCGTAAGATTTGTAAATACGTGCTACATAAGAACCATTGACTGTATTTACCGTATCATCCGCTATGATCACATTGGCGCCTGCATCCGAGGTATCCACCGTTGCTGCTGCCTGATCCTCATCACCGCATTCATATACATTATAAAAAATCACACCGGGTGCTACCGTACAGGTAATATCCACACCATTTAAGATCAGTGTGACTACTGCCTGGGGATCCTCCTTAGAATCCTTGCCGAGATCAACCGCAACCTGACCTGCTGACAGCTTACCGCTCAGCACATAGGTACCCGGGCTTGTAATATGCACCACCGTATGGGCATCCGCTTCTTCCTGTGAATGCTCATCTGCTTCTTTGCCGGCTCCATAGGTAAAGCCCTGACCTTCCAGATAAAAGACAATATCCCTTGCAGCATAAACTGCCTCTGTCTCATCCTCCGTGATCGTTATACCGTCCACCAGGATTTCTTCGTCAGACAATTCAATGGATACTGCATCCGGAAAAGTATTTTTACTTTCATCCTCCGGTACTATTTCCTCTTTCGTACTGCCGCATCCGCTTAACAAAAGAGCACATAATGCAGAAAGGGTCAAAAATTTGTTAAAGTTTTTCATAACATCCTCCTAACTTCTTAAATTCTGACCCTATCTTAACAGACAAAATTATTTTTTCAATTGTTTTCACGGATTGTTCATAAAGATTTGACCTTCTGAACACAATTTAAAAAAGCAAATATCCGATCACTGAAACGGCTGCTGCTGCCATCCAGGCAAGCAGGCATTGCCACAGCACAACGCTTACAGCCCACTTTGTACCAAGCTCTCTTTTCACTGCTGCTATTGCCGCAACGCAAGGGGTATATAACAGACTGAATACCAGCAGGGATGCTGCACTAAGCGGTGACATAAGGGCAGCTACGCTTCCTTCATAAAGCACCTCCAGCGTGGAAACAATACTTTCCTTTGCCATAAAGCCGCTGATCAGGGCTGTACAGATCTTCCAGTCTCCCAAGCCAATGGGACGAAGCAGGGGCACAACCAAGCCTGCCAGTGCTGCCAGCATACTTTCCTCCGAAGAAGCCACCAGATTCATATGAAAATCAAAGCTTTGCAAAAACCATATCACAATTGTAGCCAATAAAATTACGGAAAAAGCTCTTTGCAGGAAGTCCTTTGCTTTCTCCCACAGCAGCTGTACCACATTTCCGGCGCTGGGCAGACGATAATTGGGAAGCTCCATAACAAAGGGCACCGCTTCTCCTTTAAACAGGATACCCTTGTATAAAAATGCAGCCAGAACACCTACCACAATGCCCAGTACATAAAGTCCTGCCATAATAAGACCCTTATGCTCTGCAAAAAAAGCATCTACAAAAAATACATATATGGGCAGCTTCGCAGTACAGCTCATAAACGGTGTCAGCAGGATCGTCATCTTACGGTCTCTTTCGCTGGGCAGTGTTCTGGTAGACATAACCGCAGGAACCGTACAGCCAAAACCAATGAGCATAGGCACAATGCTTCGTCCGGACAGACCGATCTTACGCAAAAGCTTATCCATCACAAAGGCCACTCTTGCAATATATCCGCTGTCCTCCAACAGGGATAAAAAGAAGAACAGAGTCACAATGATGGGTAAGAAGCTTAAGACACTTCCGATACCGGCAAATATTCCGTCAACAATAAGGCTTTGCAGCACCTGATTGACTCCCGCTGCGGAAAGAGCGGCTGCCACTGCCTGCGTCAGCAGATCCACTGCGATCTCCATAAGGCTTTGCAGCCATGCACCGATCACATGAAAGGTCAGATAAAAGACCATTACCATGATCACTATAAAGGACGGAATCGCTGTATATTTGCCTGTCAGGATCCTGTCAATCCTCTGACTGCGGACATGCTCCTTATTTTCCTTTGGCTTGGTCACCGTCTTCTCACAGACCTTTTTGATAAATGCAAAGCGCATATCAGCCATTGCAGCACTGCGGTCCAGCTCTCTTTCCGCTTCCATCTGTGCAATAATATGCTCCAGCATTTCCTTTTCATTCTGATCCAAATGCAAACCATCCAGGATCAGTTCATCGCCCTCCACCAGCTTGCTTGCGGCAAACCGAACCGGTATGTCCGCTTTTTCTGCATGATCCTGAATCAAATGAATGATACCGTGCAGACATCTGTGGACAGCTCCCTTATGCTCTGTTTCATCACAAAAATCCTGGCGCATGGGCTTTTCCTGATAATATGCAATATGTACTGCATGCTTGATCAGCTCATCCACGCCCTGATTCTTTGCAGCTGAAATAGGAACCACCGGTACGCCAAGCAGATGCTCCATGGCATTCACGTCAATATAACCGCCGTTTCCTTCGATCTCATCCATCATATTCAGTGCTACGACCATAGGAATGTTCATCTCCAACAGCTGCATGGTCAGATACATATTACGTTCTATATTTGTTGCATCCACAATATTAATGATTGCCGTAGGCTTCTCATGAAGCACAAAATTACGGGACACGATTTCCTCATTGCTGTAAGGTGACATGGAATAAATACCGGGCAGATCCGTCACCACAGTTCCCGGATATCCCTTTATCATACCATCCTTACGGTCAACCGTTACTCCCGGGAAATTACCCACATGCTGATTGGATCCCGTCAGCTGATTAAACAGGGTCGTTTTTCCGCAGTTCTGATTGCCTACCAGTGCAAAGGAAAGCACCGTACCCTCGGGCAGAGGCTTTTCATTTTCTGCCTGATGATACTTACCCTCTTCTCCAAATCCCGGATGCTCCAGATTCTTTTTCACCGGCTTTTCCTGCTTTTCCGTCTTTGGGATATTTTTCTTTTCCACAGGCACTACTTCTATCTTCTCTGCATCAGCTAACCGCATTGTCAGCTCATATCCATGGATCTGCAGCTCCATGGGATCTCCCATGGGCGCAAGCTTGACTACGGATACTTCAGCACCCGGAATCACTCCCATGTCCAGAAAATGCTGACGCAGGGCTCCTTCACCCCCAACTGTACTGATTCTGCCATACTGTCCTATTTCCAATTCTTTTAAGGTCATCGTATGTCTCCCTTCCGCACTATAATTATTCTTTCCTCAGTATATCACAACCTTCAGAAAAAGAAAGAGGAAATCCTCGCACAGTTGATCCTGCGTCTGATTTCCTCTTCATCTCTTATATAC